>CAZLUY010000085.1:0-4521 GCA_964562785.1 uncultured Limnohabitans sp.
ACAATCTGCGACCTCCCTATGTGAACTATGAGTCCATGTAATGTATTGAGGAGTCATAATATGGCAATTCACACATGCCTGAGGGTCATCTGACAAATAAGAGGGAGCGTTACTGATTTTGATGAGGAAGAATCCGAGACCAATGATTACTGCAACGAAGAAGGTTGCAATCTTTCTCCAGCTATGTGGAGGGACCAAGCTTTTTTTAAATAAAAATCTCTTGAGACTAAATTTCATCCCTTTAAATCAAAAATCAACCAATAATATAGCCCGCGCAGTTCTAAAATGAAATAAACTAAAAGTTAAATTTCTGTTATAAGTGCTAATGAAAATTGAAATCTTTCAAAAACCCTTCTATCCGCTTGATTTGAGGCATTAGCATAATTTGTAAACTATCTAAATTGATTAGCCTTGAAGACAGTGGTTAGCGGTAGTGTTTTTAAAGAGCCTTGTAAACGACCTTACCCGCAACGACCGTCATTTTAACCTCAGCGTCCAGAATCTCATCTTCAGGAACAGTCATGATATCTTTATCAAAAACTGTGAAGTCAGCGGCCTTGCCTATTTCAATGGATCCCTTAAAGTCTTCCTCAAACTCCGCATATGCCCCATCAAGCGTGTAGGATTTTAAAGCTTCCGCTCGGGTCATTTTCTGGTCTCCTTCGTATCCTCCTTCGGGTAATCCTTCAAGTGTTTTTCTTGTCACAGAGGCATAAAAGGAAGGAATGGGGTCAACAGGCTCAACTGGTGCATCCGTGCCATTACATATTCTTGCGCCCGTTTGGAAAAGCTTTTGCCAAACGTAAGCACCATCTATAATTCTTTTTTCTCCCAAGCGGTCGATAGCCCAAGGTCTATCAGAACTCAAATGGATAGCCTGCATGGCGGCAATCACGCCAAGCTCGCCAAACCTCGGTATATCATCTGGGTGCAAATGCTGGGCATGTTCTATCCTAAATCTATGGTCATTCGCTTCAGGAAATTTATTAAATGCTCCTTCATATCGGTCTAGAATTTCTTGATTTGCTCGATCTCCAATTGCATGTGAACATACCTGAAAACCAAGTGGAAGCGCCTTTTCAGAAACTTCCGTTACCACTTCCATTGGCAATGTTTCATGGCCTCTATGACCAGGTCTATCCGCATAATCTTCCAGGAGCCATGCACCTCTAGGTCCAAGCGCACCGTCGCAATTTAGTTTGATAGATCTCACCGTGAGCATATGATCTGCACTGTCGATCATTGGACCCTTTTTATACCACTCTTCCAAGAGTGAAGGTTGACGTCCTGTAAGCATGATGTACTGCCTTACGTTTAATTTCCCCTCATCTTTAAATTTTTGGACCAAGTCAATTACTGCCTGCCCGGATCCGGCATCATGGAAGGAGGTGATTCCCTTTTCTACTAATTCCTGAAGTGCCAATGTGAGTGCTTCTTCAGCTCTTTCTGGTGTTTCTTCAGGCACTAGCCTTGCAACCAATCCTGAGGCTCTCTCAGTGAGTACTCCAGTAGGATTACCCAGATCATCTACGATGATTTCTCCACCTTCAACTTCTCCAGGTCTTTCACCAGTTAGGTTGGAGATACCTGCCATTTCTAATGCTTTTTCATTCGCAAAGGAGGCATGTCCTGAGGCATGACGAAGAAAAACAGGGTTGTCTGGAGAGACTTCGTTCAAAGGCTCATTGGTCTGGAAACCTTTAACCATTTTATCTGGCTTTTCGATCCACTTATCCTGATGCCAGCCTCTACCTGTTATCCAATCTCCTGGCTTAGCTTTTTCAACTGCCTCTGCTACTTTTTCTACCAACTCGTCATAGGTTTTGACATACATTAGATCGAGTTCTAATTTGTTGTAACCAATTCCCATCAGGTGGGCGTGGGATTCAACAAATCCCGGTGTCATGGTTTTTCCTTGTAGATCCATGAGCTCGGTATGGTCTCCGGTATGAGCCATAACATCAGTGTTTTCTCCTATGGCGATAATCATCCCATCTTTCACGGCCACAGCTTCTACTTTGGGATTATTCTCATCTACAGTGTAGATGGCTCCATTTATAAAAATAAGATCAGCTTCTTCGACCTTATTGCCTGAGCAGGCTGCGAGAAATAGGGCAATTAATGGGAGATAAATCCAATTCTTCATAGTGTTTTGTGCTTATACTAACTAATAAGCTAAAACCTTTTTGCCGATCTGCAAAAGAAATTAAACTACAGGATCCAGATCTTGCGTGACCTTCTGATTTGATTTTCTACTTCTAGCTGAAGAATATAGAGCCCAGGGGTGAGGAATTCAGCTTGAATTTGAAATTCAAGATTAGCAGGAACCTCAAAACCATCCAGCACAATTTGACCCAAAGCATTGACGAGTCTTCCAGTAGCGGCCTTGTTGGATAGAATCTTGATCCTTCCTTGGTTAGGATTGGGGTAAACTTTTAGCAATAACTCTCCTTCCTCAGGAGGACTATCTCCGATACCTTCCAGGTAAATCAATCCGCCGCCGGACGAGCCAATGAGTAAATCAGAAGGCTCATTGAATAATGTCGAAATGGGCGTGAGAGCATTAACTCTACCAAGTCTGGACAAGAAGCTTTGTCCATTGGCTTCAATACTCACAGCACTTCTGTTGGAAGATTCCATGAAATTTTCAATCTGGATAAGCTCCCCTAATTGATCAATTGCTACTAAATCCGGGCTTTCTTCAGGAATTACGGTGACAAAAAGGTTACGATTAGCAGGGTTGTCTACAAAACCTAAAAAGTCTTCTTCTAGTAGTCTTGCATTGAGGGAAGTGAAATCTATCTCATAAAGGTTCAGCCCTCCATTCCTTTCCGCTACCAGGAAATAATCCTGGTTCTGAAATTCAAAGAATTGAAGGTAATCACCTCTTGTAGGATTGTAGCCATTGAAGGTTATTTCTTGATAAGAACCCCCAACCTTACTAAACATCCTTGGTGTGGGGATACTATTCTCAAACCTGGAACCAAAAGCGATTTTTTGATTAACTCCTGACTGATCTACAAATTCTAAATATTGTGCATCCAGTAAATCCAGACTAAGAAAATCTGCTTCTGATCGAGATTCTAGTGAGAAGGTTTTATCGGAGAAGCTAAACTTGGCTAGTTGAGATTTGGTACCATTACCTGTCAATCCGTTGTAGGTGACATACAGCATTCCTGAGGTTCTGTTCCCAACAAAGAAGGGTCTGGAATTTTCTCCTAAATCCACAATATCCTTTTGTAAGACCGGAGTAGGAGAGTCGTCATTCTGATCCCATTGGAGAATCGATTCGGCAAAATCAATTTGAAAATTGAAGGACGATTCGTTGCTGTTTAGACTGATTACCAGGTCGTCTTTGATTGATTGACCAACATGAAATCTTGGGAACTGGGGAAGCGAACCGAATTCCGGAAGGTCATTGTTGAAAGAATTAAATATGGGAGAGTCTTCAGTCCCGGAGTTGGGTAAGTAATACAGAATATCGCATTCATCTCTTCCCAAAACGAGATCGCTTATCCCATCACCATTGTAATCCTCATAAAGAATTGAGTGCCCACCAGCGTGAAGTATTCTCGCATTGGGGTCAAATTTGGCATTGGGATCAATTGGGATACCATTGCATGTAGTATCAAAGCTGAACTCATTGCAGCCACAGAAAACAAAATTTCCCCAGAATACCTCTGGGAAGGCAAAACCATCTAAATCCGCTACACCTTTTCTCTCGATACTTGTGTTCTTATAAAACTCTAAATAATCGCCTGAGGCGAAATTGAAAATTACCAAATCCAGATCGCCATCTGAATCTAAATCTCTAAGTAGAGGTGTGTCTAAATTATTAGCCTGAATATTTGGGCCAGTATCTAATCTCAGCACATCGCTTGCGAGTTCAAATGCTGGAATCTGCCCTGAAGTAGTGTTTCTGTATGCTTTAATCCCTAAGGGCGTGGAGGTGAAAAGATCTTTTTTTCCATCCCCATCGAAGTCCTCTACGGCCAAAAAGCCATTGATATCCGAAGGAAAAAAGTAACTCAGTTCGGGCAAATGGGTAAACTCATTTTGATTAACCTCATACACCTGGAGCTGTCTGGAATTAATATCCCAAATCACCCATTCATCTATTCCATCTCCATTGGCATCCAGTTCATGGATCTGGGCTGAATTAACGCCTCCAGAAAAAGCACTGGAGAGAACCACTCCCTCCATATTCACCATGACATCATCAGCATGCTTAAAACTGGTTTGGGACCAGGCTAAACATGGCAGAAAAAGAAAAATCAGGATGGCTGACCGCATGGGTTTGGTTTCTTTGGTCAAATAATTACGAAAGAAGGAACTCAAAGATGTATATCATTCCTTTATTTTGAGAATAAATCTACGGCTAAGCATGAATGTTTCCATTTTATACCAGCTTTATCTAAAAAGTACTGGCGTAAGTACCGATACCAGGAAGATTGATAAGGATAATATTTTTTTCGCCCTAAAGGGCCCAAACTTCAATGCGAATGAGTTTGCTGCCAAGGC
>CAZLUY010000086.1:0-2289 GCA_964562785.1 uncultured Limnohabitans sp.
TTATGATCTAATCAAAAAGATCCCATCGGACAAGCTGCTTATTATTGACCGACCAGTAAAAGGTCATGAAAATGAATTCCCAGGTGTATTTCAGGATTTTGCCAGAGATATTTTTGAGGCATTAGAATCAGGAATAGAGCACTTAAGGAAATATCATAAGCTAATACTTGTCTTCCCTGGAGGTGGTCAATATCCACCGGAGATTGTAGATGGATTTAAGAGGTTCTGCTTCTTCAACAAATTTGAAAACATGATTCTTGATGGAGTGGATGAAAGTCCTCTACAAAAAGGAGACTTGTATTTGGTACTTTCAGAGACAGATTTGGTGAATGTGATCAAGAACTCAAGAAATCAAAATTTCACCCTCGGGAAAGACATTGGAATCGTGTCCTACAATGACACTCCTTTGAAGGAAATCTTAGCTGATGGAATTACCACAGTCTCTACAGATTTTGTGCACATGGGTGAATCCATTGCAAAACAAATAATGGGAACCGAGGATAAAATCCCTCTAAAAAACCCCTTCAAACTTAAGCTCAGAAAATCTATATAACCTATGAAGAAAGGCCTGGCTCTTATCACCCTGCTATTCATTTATTGTTCCTCTTTTGCTCAGCAAGATCGACCCAATATCATATTCATTCTCTCAGATGATCACAGATATGATTTTATGGGTTTCACTGGCGCAGTAGAAGGATTAGAGACTCCCAACCTGGACCGGATTGCTCAAAATGGTGCACATTTTCCAAATGCATTTGTAACAACCTCTTTGTGCTCACCAAGTAGAGCATCCATTCTGACTGGACAGTATGCTCACACGCACACCATCGTTGATAATTCGGCGCCGGTTCCTGAAGGCACCAAGTTCTTCCCAGAAATCCTTCAAAACGATGGCTATCAGACAGCCTTCCTTGGAAAATGGCATATGGGAGATGCAGATGACAAACCTAGAGCTGGTTTCGATTATTGGTTAAGTTTCCGGGGTCAGGGCGTCTATAATAACCCAACCTTCAACATTAATGGCGAACAAGTAAAGCAACCTGAAGGAAGCTACACCTCAGATCGATTGACTGATTATGCCCTCGAGTGGCTTGATGACAGAGAAGGGGAAAAGCCTTTTTTCTTATACCTATCTCATAAGGCTGTGCATGCAGAGTTTACCCCTGCGGAGAGACATAAAGGTGTTCATGAAGACACCCCAATTGTGACTCCTCCGAGTATGTACCTCACGGCGACAAAGGACAGCCCTTATTTCTCCGATAGAGAGAAACCAATTACCAGTCCTGTCAACTTTGAGGATATCCCTGAATGGGTAAGAAAGCAGCGTTATTCCTGGCATGGAGTGGACCACATGTATCATGGTGCAATCCCTTTTGACAAATTCTACAAGCTTTACCTCGAAACTCTGTTGGGTATCGATGAAAGCGTGGGAAGAGTTCTGGATTGGGTTGAGGACAATGGTCTAACCGAAAACACCTTGATCATCTACATGGGAGATAACGGCTTTAGCTTTGGAGAGCATGGATTAATCGACAAGCGCCATGCCTATGAAGAGTCAATGAAAGTCCCATTCCTTGCTCAATATCCTAAGATGATCGAAGCAGGAAGTACCAATGAAAACATAGTTATGAATATAGATCTGGCACCAACCTTCCTGGAGCTTGCAGGGCTAGAAGGAGTTAAGCCGGATGTTCAGGGCCAATCATTGACTTCAATCTTTGACAACCCTGAGTCGGAATGGAGAGAGCGGGTATTTTATGAATACTATTGGGAAATGGCCTACCCTTCTACTCCAACAATTTTCGCAGTAAGAACCGACAGGTATAAATATATCTTCAATCAAGGAGTTTGGGATATCAATGAACTCTATGATCTGCAGAACGATCCCTATGAAATGAACAATCTTATCAGATCTGAGGCACATCAGGAGATTGCCAAGCAATTGAGAGATGATGTGTTCACCTGGCTGGAAGAAACGGGAGGAGAGCAGATTCCTCTAAAGAGAATCCGTTATCCGAAGAGAGATCATTTGTACCAAAGAACTTATTGATCTGAAATGTCCAGGCTTCCGGTTACTGCAGTTTTTGATATAGGTAAGACCAATAAAAAGTTTTTCCTTTTCGACGAGAACATGCAGGAAGTCTATCAGACCTACACCCGTTTTGAACCTGTGCCAGATGAAGATGGCTTTCCTGCGGAGGCCTTGAAGGATATGTCTGAATGGATGCTTTCAACCTTTCAAGAGGCTTTAGACTTTGAGGATTTTGAGATTAGAAATCTCAACTTCTC
>CAZLUY010000087.1:0-3783 GCA_964562785.1 uncultured Limnohabitans sp.
AAGCGAAGAATGTTAGGGAGATTGATCAAAGACAAGTATAAGAGAATGTACTACTTTTGTCCGAGGATATTAGTCATGATCAAGCAAGCCAAATTCGTTGTCAGTAATTCTAACCCGGGACTTTGCCCTAAACCCGATAGAGCGGAAATCGCTTTTATAGGAAGATCCAATGTGGGGAAAAGCTCATTGATTAACTCAATCACCGGGAAATCTGGACTGGCCAAAACCTCACAAAAACCAGGTAAAACCCAACTCATAAACCATTTCATGATCAATGATCATTGGTATTTGGTCGATCTTCCGGGATATGGCTTTGCTAAAGTCAACAAGAAGGTGAAAGACGGCTGGGAGAACATGATCAGCACATACCTGAAAAAGAGAGACAATCTTTGCGGAGTATGTATTCTTATTGATAGCCGACTGCCGCCACAGCAGATTGACTTGGAGTTTATACTTTGGTGTGCTACTGAGGGGGTACCAGCCGTATTGGTTTTCACAAAAGCCGATAAGCAGTCAAAATCAAAGACCAATCAAAATATCAAGGCCTTCATCAAGAAGCTCGAAACCTATGTGGAGGAGGCTCCACAATATTTTGTCACCTCAGCTGAAAAAGGTACGGGTAAAGATGAGCTCACCGATTTTCTTGAGGAGCTAGTGAAAGAATACGATTCAGGCGAATTGAATGCCTAGACTCCCTATATTTGCACGCAGAAAACGACCACAAAAAATATGGATTTTAAAGATTTGGCCACTGTGGCCGGAAAGCCAGGCTTATATCGAGTGTTGAAACCTTCTAGAACAGGAGTCATCCTTGAGAGCCTTGATGGGAAAAAGGCAAAAATGGTAGCTGGGGCTGCTCAGAGGGTATCCATCCTTTCAGATATCTCCATCTACACGACAACGGAGGAAGGAGCTGAACCACTTGAGCAGGTTATGCAAAAAATTGAAGCGGAGTTTGAAGGAGATCTTGGACTAGATAGCAAGCCAGATGATAATGAGCTCAGAGCTTTTATGAAGCACGTCCTTCCAGAAGTCGATGAGTCTCGAGTTTATGTCTCCGACATCAAAAAGCTCATCTCTTGGTACAGCATCATTAGAAAACAAATGCCGGATGCTTTAACACCCGGTTCTGAAGAAGAAACAAAAGAAGATAACTAATTTAAGTCCTGAGCAATCAGGACTTTTTTTATGGATAAGTCAATCACTCAGCAGACACTTTCTCTTTTACCTGCAGACCTTGAGTTGCCGGAAGCGAGCGAACAATTGGGGGAAGAGGAGGCCATAGGACTTTTAGCGAAGGCGGTAAGTTTATTATTAGATAGAGATTTTGAAAGAATGCTACAGATCTGCTACAGGGTGGATCTATCAGAAAATCTCCTCAAGAAAATCCTCAACGAAAGTAAGCCTGAGAATGTGTCACTGGATCTTGCCACTGCCCTTTGGGAAAGGCAAAAACAGAAAGTAGAATTCAGGCGTCGCTATTCTTGATCTACGGTTGGTTTATTAGAGCCCCTTTCTATAATTTCATTTCCTTAAGTTTCATAAAATGGCAAATCCAATCTGGATCATGACCTCGGCATTTGATACGCTGAATCTTGATCAAACTATCCAAAAAGCAAAAGAAATAAATGTCCAAGGCCTGGATCTTTGTGTTTTCAGAAGAGATGGGCAGCGGGATGATTTCGTGGCCACTCATCTCAATTATGAGAACTTTGATCCAGAACAGGCGAATGCAATTTTGGAAAAGTTCAATTCTGCCAAGCTAAGGCTCTCGATTGGCGCTTTTGAAAATCTAATAGGTGGTGACCCGGCTCATAGAGTTGAAAATCAAAACCATTTATTGCGATTGATCAGAATTGCTCATTTGCTCGGAGGAGATGAAAACGATGTGAAGGTTGGAACTTTCGTTGGCTACAATCATGAATTAGGAAATCAGGAAGGAGGTTTTGAAAAGAACTTAATGGAATACCAAAAGGTGTTCTCTCCCATTATTAAGTATGCCGCTGATTTGGGAGTTACCGTACTGTATGAAAACTGTCCAATGGAAGGATGGAGATCGGAGAAATTTGGTGGAACATACAATAACCTAACAGGAGTGCTTGCAGCTAGGAGGTTAATGTATGAATTAATCCCTCTCGAGAATCATGGAGAAATCTATGACCCCTCCCATGACGTTTGGCAGAACACCGATCCAATTGCTGTGATTGAAAACACAGACATGAGTCGATTGAAGCGAATCCATGTCAAATCCACTCGCAATAATCCAGATCCATTTTGGGGCAATATGTATCCCACGCAGTCAATAGATCCGGAATTAGCTGAAAAAGCAGGTGTGCCTCAACCAGATAGCTCATGGGATAGACATCACTATGAAGCAACCCTTCCAGGTTTTGGTCTGGGTGATTCTATGGACTGGCGTGGATTCGTCAATAAACTCCATAAAAGAGGTTTCACCGGACCTTTTGAGATAGAGAATGAAGCCGTCCTTTCCAAGCAAACCGGAAAAATGGGAGCCATTGTACAGGGTTGCAAAGCTGCAGTGCAAAACCTTGCACCCATGCTTTATGATTTAACGGATGAGGGATGGGTGTATCCTGAAACCGATTTTAAAGAGCTCAAATACTTGAATCGCAAAGACATTCCAGTGAGAACTATGAATGATCTTTAAGTTAGAACGCTGAATTCAGAAGTATGAAAACTTTCAGTCTTTATACTTCTGAATTCTAACTTCAAGTTTGGTTTTCATATCCAGAATCAACTTTTAGGTCAATTCCTTCGGCTGCCTCAACCGCAAGTTGATCGCAACGCTCGTTTTCTATATTCCCTGCATGCCCTTTTACCCAATGGTATTTGGGCTTGAACTCCATGTGTAATGGAATATACTTTCGCCAGAGGTCTGGGTTCTTCTTCCCCTTGAAGCCTTTTTTTTGCCAGCCCCATAGCCAACCTTTCTCAATGGCATCCACCACATATTTGCTATCAGAGTAAATTTCCACCTGATAATCAGCATGCTTCAAGGCTTCGAGAGCCTTGATTACAGCCAGCAGTTCCATCCTATTATTCGTGGTCATACGGAAACCTTCGGAAAGCTCTTTTCGGTGCTTTCCGAACTTTAGCACCGCCCCATATCCACCTGGGCCTGGGTTACCTTTTGCGGCTCCATCTGTAAAAATTATGACCATAAACAAAGAAAACTAATCATGCCAAGCATGCCAAAAAGCTTAGCCGGTGATAACAGGGAAAAGATTGGTTTTGAGAATTTTTACCGCAATGGAAAGAAGTACGATACCAAAGATCCTTCTAAGAATATCTAAACCAGTCTTACCCAGTTTCCTTTCAAGCCAGCTGGTACTTTTCAATACTGCAAAGATAAATATCAAATTCAGTACAATACCTACAGCTATGTTCAGCTGAGAAAACTCTGCCTTCAAAGTGAGTATAGTAGTCAGAGATCCTGCTCCCGCAATCATGGGAAAGGCCAGGGGAACGATAGAAGTTGCCTCAGAAGCATCAGGATCTGATTTAAAGAGTTCTATTCCTAGAATCATTTCTGCTCCAATGGCAAAAATGATGAGACCTCCAGCCACGGCAAAATCCTCCACTCCTATCCCAAAAAGAGATAAGATGGACTCACCTGCGAAAAGAAAAATGATCATCAGAGCACCAGCAACCAAAGTAGCCTTCTCTGACTGAATATGACCTGCTTTCTTCCTCAAATTGATGATTATCGGAGTAGAACCGAGTATATCAATCACCGAAAAGAGGATAAGCGACACTGATAAT
>CAZLUY010000088.1:0-3861 GCA_964562785.1 uncultured Limnohabitans sp.
TGTCCTCTCTGGGCATACCATCGAACATCAATTCCCATTTCGCAGTAGGTAGAACAATTTCCACAGGAAATACGCTGCCCCCCATTTGTGGTAATTCGGAATCTTGATTTGAATCTTTGAACCAAGCCCAAATAAGCGGCCAATGGACATCCAAATCGACACCAAACTCGGTTACCCATGAATGGATAAAAGCCAGTTCCAACTACTCCTGAGAATGCAGCACCAATCGCAAAACCATAAAATGAATGGAGTTGATTGGTCACGTTTCCAAGCAGCGCAAAGGAAGAAAAATAATTGATGAGAGTCAATGCAGTCATGACGGTTGCCAGAACCAGCACGCCATGAATAATATATCGTTCATATTTCCAGGCTTTGACGGATTTATCTGACAGTTGTCTGTATGGATCGCCTACAGTTTCTGCTAAGCCTCCACAGCCGCAAACCCAGGAGCAATACCATCTTTTACCAAAAAAATAAGTAAAAGTCGGCACTCCTATGATAATCAGTAGGATGCCCCACATCAGCATGAATAAACCAAAGCCTCCACCACTGATCAGTGTATCAATGTTGTAGCTGTAGAAGAAATCATAGTCGAGTGGCCAAATGTTCTTGAAGTCAAAATAAGGCTGATTCAATAGAACAAGGATCTCAGGAATAAGAAATGCAAAAGCCGTTTGGAAGAAAATAACCGAGCCTGTTCGAAGTTGCTGGTATTTGTTTCCCCTATACTTTCTGAACATCCGGACTCCCATTACTCCAATGGCTAGGGTATAAATAAAACCATAGAGGAACCACTGGCTTGCAGGGTTTCCACTGAGCATTTCGCTCACTGGATTGACCATCCAAACATGGTTTGCCAGATAGGCTGGGAACCAGTAAAGCAAAACATAAAAGAGAATCAGAAATGTACCTGTGACCATTCCCAACCAGCCTCGAGATTTCATGGCTGAGTGGAATATCCCGTTATTCTTTATTCCTTCAGGTTCTCCTTGATATTGGGGTACAATCATCAACAAGCCACCCATAACGGCAAAGCCTACAGACAGCAACATAAAGATCCACGTATCTGATTTTACAGGGCTAGAAAGTGCTGAAAGTGCCAGTGGAAAACTATAATCATCCCAAATAACATCATCCCACTTTTGCTCAGCTTTCAAAGCGTCATTATAGGTATTGAATAAGGAGTTGAATTCAGATAGAAAGGAGAAATTCGAAGAGTATTCCACGCCATACATAGGCTGTAATATTTCTGCCATTCTATCCTGATGAATATCTTTGGTAGCTTCAACCACCTGCTGCTCATCCAAGGTGTACGTACCAAAGAAAGGCATCACTATGAAAGTGGCAAATCCTGCTAAAACGAGGACTAAACCTATTTTTTGAATCAGTTTCATACTTTGGCTCCGAATAGTTTATGGATGAATGATGTTTTGCCTATTTCGAAATTCCCTCCGAAATCTGAGAGGAACTTTTCTTGAATGGCTTGATAGTAAGGTGCGAAGAACTCTGGATCAAAATTGGCGGACTTGAGATTCTTTATGACCTTTTCCCCCGACCAATTTTCTTTTAAGGCTTTGTCAAAAAACTCATGCCTCATTCGTGTTCCGAAATTATTTATCCCTAGGAGCTTTCCCGATTTATCCATCAGCATGCGAAAAGAAACCTTCCCTAGAGGATGCTCCCAATAGAAAGAGTCTACCTCGTCTTCATTCCAATTGGGTAAAACCGTACCGTAGGTTTGATATTCAACATCCAGGAATTTTGCTGAATTAAACCAAAAGCCAGGGTTGTATTCAGTCTTATTTCCCAAGAGTGTATGCGCCAGAGTTTCTCCGTGCATTCTACCGGTATACCACACTTGCTCGATATTTCTTCTGTCCTTGCCAGGAATCTGATCAAACTCGGCACAGTCTCCTATGGCGTACACATCGGGGATATTGGTCTCAAAATGAGTATTTACCTTAATTCCTCGATTAACCTCCAGTTCAGCACCTTTTAGAAAGTCAATATTTGGAGAAACACCAGCAGTTAAACCCACGAATTGACAGGAGATCTCTTCCCCTCCGGAAGTGATCACCGCTTTTACCCGGCCATTGTCATCCGATAAGATTTCTTTCAACTCCGTCTGAAGTCTGAGATCTATATGATGCTCACGAATGTGTCTACCGACCAAGTCGGATTCTTCCTTTGGAAGTACATTATTCCAAAAGCCTGACTCTCGGACTAAAAATGTCACGGGAATATTTTTGTAGGCCAACATTTCGGCCATTTCTATACCTATGAGCCCCCCTCCTACTATGACTGCTCTATCAACCTTTGACTGAGTGTTGGTATCCATTAATTCCAGGTCTTGCTTTGAATACAGTCCTTGTACTCCATCAAGATCCTGACCAGGCCAGCCAAACTTATTGGGTTTACTACCAACAGCAAGGACTAGCTTATCAAAGGATAAGTCATCTCCATTGGAGAATTGAAGCTTCTTTTGTGAGTAGTCGATACTCTCGACCCAAGCCTGTAGCAAGTCTATCCTGTTCTTTTCCCAAAACCAATTCTCATATGGTTGGGTATTTTCGAATTTCATGTGCCCCATGTAGATATACATTAGGGCTGTCCTGGAAAAGAAATATTTTGATTCTCCGGAGATTAAAGTAATTCTGACATCAGGATTGAGTTTCCTCAAATGCCTTGCACAGGTCACGCCGGATATACCATTCCCTATGATGGCAATGTGCTGGGAGTTAGCCATGGTTTATTGGATGAATTCTAGTGGAAGTTACAAAAAGTCAGCCTACTCATTTAGATTCCAATCATAATCTAAATGCGAAACCTTCGCCTTGGAGTTGATCTTGGTTCGGCTATACTGATTGAGGAAATCAATTAGTGATCCCTCTTTTGTAAAATCCCCCTTAAACCAGGAGAAAATGGCTGAAATCTCTATTTGATCTTTGCTGATTTTATTGCGACTGGTATCATTAATAAAACCGACTGCAACTTTTTCTAGCTGGCTTTCCAGAGTAGAAGGCAGAAACGCTTCATTTAAAAGCGGAGGACAAGACACAGAGGCACAATTTATCGCGAAGTGTATTCTGGGTTCGTTAAACTCCTTTCGAAGTATGCTATGTTCTATTTCGTCAAGGCTAGATTCCTGACCACCAATTGAGAAAAATTTGTAGTGCCACACATCCTTGATTAAAGGGATTTTGAGCTTTGGCCCAAGGTCTCGGATACTTTCTGTAGGATAATGATCCACTATGAGTTTTACCGTAAAGGCGTTGTAAGCATTGATCCAGTAAGCCATTTGTTCCTCCTCTGACCAGCTATTCCGATCCGGGGCATTATTGCTGAGCAAGTCCAGATATGTTTGCAAATCTTCTTTGTCTTCAACAAATCCTTTGTAATTCACTCTCCCATCCGCACTGACATTTTTCTTGAGTAATTGATCCCACAAAGAGTGGTCTGGAGCTACAGAACCTACCATTCCTGGAGCCGAATTAGCACAGCCAAGAATTGCATAGATGAATAGGATGGACAATAATTGTTTCATGGTGTTAAGTGATTTTGAATAACTATGGGTGTAAGCGTAGTGCATCGTATGAAAGTTCTTCATTTTGGTCGCGAACCTGACCAAGTGATCAATCATAAACTTTTTCCCCTTTATTCAACCAGACTCCCCAAGTAAAACTGTATGTGTGTACCTGGTTAGTTTGTATTCCTTCGGTAAACACCGGTTCATCTTCATTCACCCAGTGAATTATACCACCATATAGATTATAGACTTTCTCAAAGCCCTTCTCTTTTAATCGCAGACCGATATCCTGTGACCTGGCACCAACAGTACAATAAACCAGTACCGGTTTTTTA
>CAZLUY010000089.1:0-15655 GCA_964562785.1 uncultured Limnohabitans sp.
TCCTTTGAGTGGCCAGAACTTATTAGCTCTGCGATTTCTTTCTTGTACTCCGTATCAAAAAGCACATAGTATTTTCCGGCAAGGTGATCTCCTTTGATTCCTGAGGATTCTGGCGTCTCTCCATTCGCAAATCGTTGATAGGCAACCATAGACTTACAGATATGAATGCCACGATCATTCACCAGATTTGACTTGATCACTTCATAACCCGCAGCCATTAATATCTGAGAAACTGAAAACCCTAGGAAGTTATTTCTTAAATGACCAAGGTGAAGAGGTTTGTTGGTATTAGGAGAGGAGTATTCTACCATCACCTTTTGCCCTGTACTTGGGAGCTGTCCAAAATCTTCCTTCGTCCGAAGTTTTTGGAAAAGATCAATCCATGAAGATTGATTTAATACAATGTTTAGAAAGCCTTTTACAACGTTGAAATCAGAAACCTCAGAAACATTCTCCTTAATATAATCGCCCACTGAGTTGGCAGTGACTTCAGGGCTTTTCCGCGTTTGCTTCAGAAAAGGAAAAACCACAAAGGTGTAAGTTCCTTCGAATTCCTTTCTGGTTGGAGCGAGGCCAACCTTTTCTGAAGGCAACTCAATTTCAAATATTTCCTTAAGAGCCTGACTGATTCCTTGTTGAATGGCTTCTTGGGTGTTCATAGTTTCTTGAGAGGATATCTTGTTTGTTTGGTTTAAAAGTTCTCTACCAAGGAGTTTGTAGTGGTTTCGAGAACTTCAAATGCTATTTCAGCCATGGTGTTTTCGCTGTCGAGGGTGGGATTCACCTCCACAATTTCCCAACAGCATACTCTTTTATCCTTGATTAACTCTGCATTTAAGGAGATGGCCTCCTCTTTACTCAGTCCGTTTTCAACCGGAGTACCTGTTCCTACTGAAATAGAGCTGTCAAGGCTATCCACATCAAAGGATATGTAAATCTGATCACAGGCACTTAAATGTTCTAAAGCTTCTTCAGAAATCTTTTCAACTCCCTTTTCCTGAACCTCACTGGTTTTGAAATTTCTGATTCCGTATTTCTCCATCAAATAATTCTCTGGTTCTTCTGTGTCTCGAACAGAAATGAAGACAATGTCCTTAGCATTGATTTTCGGGAAGTCGCCTCCGATGGCTTTGATTCTATTCCAATAATCAAGTGTTTTTTCATCAGGGTCATTTACCTGAGATTCACGATTATCTAGCCTTGCAGTCATAGCCAAGGGCATTCCGTGCATATTTCCTGAAGGCGTTGTAAATGGAGTATGCAAATCAGCATGAGCATCAATCCATATCACACCTAGTCTTTTTTCAGGATGAGCTGCTTTAATTCCCATAATTGTACCTGCCGCAGTACTATGATCCCCAGCCAATACGATAGGGAACTTGCTGTCCAGTCTAAGTAATTCAATGGTGTTAAAGACATTATTCAATACCTGATAAACACCATCAATATGCTTGGCAAAAGGGAATTTATTATCTCGCCACAGGTAATTGTTGGCATCAGGAACATTGATGGGTTCAAACTGAGTGAAGAAGGTCGATTTTTTATCCAGGCTAGCAACTTTTACCGCGTCAATGCCTAGACTGGCACCACGGGTTCCTGCTGCAATTTCTGATCTCACTTCTACGAGTTTAATGTCACGCATATCAAATGGATTAAAGGATATTTGGGTTTAGAAGTGCAAAACTAGCCATTTTAACATGATAACCTATCAAAATGAAAGCGACTCTTTCTTAACCAGAGGAGAGTCAAATCTACTTTTGAATTTTTTTTTGATTTTGCACTTTTTGGTAACCACTCATCCTAAAAACTGGCAGAATCCAACTTTTCCTAATTTCTTCAGTAAGAATTATATGAAGACCAGAATCAAAGCCCTTTGAAAAGACTCTGTTTACTTTTTTTACTCTTGGGAAGTCCATTTTTAATCATGGCTCAAACCCTTAAAGGTACAATCACTGATGCCAAAACAGGAGAGGCAATGCCATTCACTAATGTCTTCATAAACAACACTACTATAGGTACTACCTCCGATGAGAATGGTCAGTACATTTTAAGCAGCGATGAATTGCCCGGGACCTTCTCTCTTGTGGCTTCATTTGTTGGTTATGAAACGAAAAGCACCCAAGTATCCATAGGTCCAGGGCAAACAAAGACAGTGGATTTTGTTCTAAATCCATTGGAATCCCTTCTGTCGGAGGTCGAGCTTAAGAGTAGAAGGGATAAGCCTTGGGAAAGAAATGTAAAAAGATTTGAAAAGGTCTTTCTTGCGCTGCCGGATGATCCTATTTCCAACCAACAGAAAATCCTCAATCCTTGGGTTTTGGAGTTTGAAAAGGTAAAACCTGACAAGGGAGCGAATTACATTCAAGCTACAGCTCAGGAACCGCTGATTATTGAAAATTCAGCTTTAGGATATAAGGTAGAGTACTACTTACAGGATTATAAGCTCTATAAAGACAAGTCTCAGTATTTTGGCCTTGCTTTTTTCGAGGAGATCGAAAGTGAAGATTCCACTGAAACCAAGAATTATCAACTGCAGAAGGAAACAAGTTATCAGGGTTCATTGAAACACCTGATGCGTTCTTTGCTTGTTCAGAAAGCAGATGAGCAAGGGTTTGACCTTTATAAAACCTATCCGGAACAGATGGATAGAAGAAGGACAAATACATATACAGTTGAGCTAGGTGAGTCGATTGTATCCCTTCCACAAGATTCTATCCGTCGTATACCTTTAAAAAATGGCAATTTCAGAATTATCTGGCCAGACAGGGTAGAAGTTCATTTTGTGAAGAAAAATTGGAGAAATGAATACTATCTGGATGTATACCATCCAGTTGGTTGGATTTCGGCTCCGAGAGGTTTTTTTGATATAGACAGAAACGGTGTGCCATTAGATCCTACACAGGTCGTTTTATCTGGATATATAGGAAGACCAAGAATGGGAAGAACTCTTCCTCATGATTATATACCTCCGAGGACTTTTGAAGATTTCGCACAGGAGCTCGACTATTCGAAGGCACAAGCAAATCAATGGGATAACCTAAGGGAGCGTCCCTATGTTACTACGAATAAACCTTACTACTATCCTGGAGAAACGATTTGGCTTGGAGGGATGATGCTGTATAAAAATCAGTTTTACAAGGATACGCTAAGCCGTCTGGTGCATCTGGAATTGAGAAACTCCAGATCAGATTTAATCATAGATGAAATGTACCCTGTTCAGGAAGGATTAATTGATGGTGCATTGGTGATACCGGATTCTTTACCACCAGGGGACTATTTTATAAAAGCATATACCGAATGGATGAGAAATTATCCAGAAAGGGATGCCTTCAAGAGAGCCATACCTATACTTGCTAAGGGCACAAATATCGAATCCCAAACTTTGGAAAATGAAGATTATGGAGGTGACTTGGTATTTAACCTTCAAGACTCAATTTATTCTGAAGGTGAGCAAAAGGTGGTGTCTATTTCTCTTGAACTTTTGGATGAACTAGATGAGCCAATTGATGCTGATTTTCTTTTGTCGGCAACAGACAAGGAATTGGTTTCCCAAATTGAAGGCTCTGGTAATTTGATAGGATCTTTTGAATGGCTAGATCAAGAAGAGGATGAGCCTTTATCCTTAAGTCCTAGCTATGCGATTGATTATGGAATTACGGTTCAAGGTCGATTTGTTAAGTCTAAGAAGAGGCAACCAGATATTAACCCTGTTACAATAGTAAGAGGCGACCTGGCTGACTATGGAGTAGTTTCCACAGATTCAACGGGTTATTTCCGAGCAACAGGTTTAAATTTCTTCCAGTGGGATACCCTCTCTCTGGCTGCAGTTGACGATAAGCAAAAGCCCTATGGTACCGTAGAAATCATCCCTAGGGAAAGGCCAATATTCAGAGGCTCATCACCTAAACTTGATTACTCTGTTTATGAGACCGATGCTAATCGAACTGCCTACGACATTTTTGGTGATTTCATTCTACTCGAAGAATTTGTCGCTGAAGATGAGAAGATCGAAGCCCTAGAGGATAGATACTACGGATACGGTGATCCTAATCAAGAGTACACTACTTCCGATCTCGAGAATTATCCAGGTAATACCCTCGATAAAGTCATTGGGATGAACTTTGGGAATGGGGTCAGAGGGAATTACAATTATGGCTTGGATGAAGGAGAGCCCTTATTGATAATCGATGGATTTAGATACCCCTATGATATTGATGAGACTGCTGAGGATGTCCTGAGTACCTACTTGACCGACGAAGTGGAATCTGTTGCTGTCTATACCTTGAATGCCCCTGTTTTTGGCTTAGCTGGTTTTGCAGGGGTGATCATGATTGAAACCAAAAGAGGTTCAAGACGTCCCGGTGATGATGGTAGTAACTTCAATGATTTTGGATTCAGTAAATATGCCTTCAGGGGGTATGCTGAGCAAATTCCTTTTCCGAACGAGCCGAGCTTAGAAAGCCCCATTCAAAGAAGGCAAACTCTTTATTGGGACGCTTCAATATCAACTGAGGGAGGGAAGCGCCAGCTTGAAATTTATGTTCCTGCAGGGGTCAATGAAATCAACTTAAAAATTGAAGGAGTTACAGAAGAGGGAGTTCCCTTCTGGTGGGTTGAACCTATAGTCTTAAATAAGAAGGTTACATCCTCTCAAGAGTAAGGCCACCATCAACGCTGATTACCTGTCCTGTAGCGTAGGGTAGCTGACCAGTTGCCAGGGCACAAACAACCTTGCCTACATCTTCAGGCTTACCTATTCTAGGTTCCAAAGTGGCTCCAGACTGCGCCAATTCAAGATATTGATCCCGAACCTTTTCAATCATGTCGGTGTCCATAAACCCTGGTCGAATTTCATAAACGGGGATATCAAATTCAGCCATTTTAATTGCCATCGTTTTCGACATCATTGCTGCGCCCGCCTTTGACATGCAATAAGCCATTCGGAGGGTAGACGCCAGTGTAGCTGATACGGAGGTCACATTAACGATTGACATAGTTTCCTTCTTGGAGTTTTGACGTAACTCAGCCATCCACTTGGCGAATGCTTGAGTTAGGAAAAAGGTGCCACGCTCATTGATGTTGACTACATAGTCGTATTCCTCCTCAGTTATTTCGAATACGTCATTTCGATTTTTTGGTGCTACACCGGCATTGTTTACGAGAAGGCTAATCTTCCCAAAACCGGATTGCATTCCCTTGAGAATGTACTGCCTGTCCTCAGATTTAGCAATGTCACCTTGAAGATAGACTACATTGCTACCATGCGATCTGAGTTTATCCAGGTTTGCTTTTGCAGCATTTTCATCTCTGACACCATTGATTGCAAGATCATAACCGGATTTGGCTAACTCAGTAGCAATTCCAAAACCGATTCCTCGAGATCCTCCTGTAATTAATGCAACTGGCTTTTCCATAAAGAATTATCCTTCAGCATGATCTACCCACTTTCCATCAAGTGTCAAATAGGCGCCCATACAATCAGCTGTCATACAGGAGTGGACTGGCAAAATTCCCAGAACATCTCCAACCTTTACTTTCTCCAACAATTCATCAGACGCCTTAAGCACCCCATGTTCCTGAGAAATACTTTTTAAATGGGAGCCGTCTTCTGGTATTGTCCATCCATTCTCATCCAAATAAACTAGCTCGCCGAAATTCTTTGTCCCATCAGCATGATCCAGTACGTCCTTGGCAAAATGAACCCCGCCGCCATGAACCAAGAGTTCCTTTCTGTCTTTCTGAATATCTACCACTGGTACAGCCATAGCAACAGCGATATCAGATTTCTCACAACTGCCCAGATAGGCCTGCATCAAATCGAAAAACACGAAATTTCCTGGCCCCATTTGATCGATATCTCCAAAATCTTCAGTTACCGAGCAACCTGGGGTGTCTCCCGTTCTAGTAACCAACTCAGGATACCTTTCCTTGTATTGATTCTTAAGCTTGGCCAATGCTTCTCTAGTCTCCTGGTAAATATTCGAGATATTGCCATAGTAGGTGTGTCCAGGATGAAGGTAAAATCCTCGGAAATTGAGATTTTCAGTTGCCTCAGCTATCTCCAGAATCTGATCAATTAGAGCAGTATCTTCTAGCTTCACACCAGTACGCCCATAACCTGCGTCTATTTCAATAAAGAATCCTATGGGATTACTCAATTCTTTACTCAGGGTCTTTGTGGTCTCTGTATTTATCAGCTGAACTGAAATGCTTTGATTGGCAGCTAGCTCATTGAGCTTTTTCGCTTCCAAAGGGTTAAATGGGAAGGCTATATGGATATTCCCCCAACCCTGACCACAGAGATATTCAGCCATCTTGATCGAAGATGCGGTCACTTCAGTTATTCCAAATTCTTTAGCCCAATCCCCAATAATATGCGACTGTGCTGTTTTGAAATGGGGGACTAGTTTCATTCCATTTCTGCGCGCCTTTTCTGACATTTTTTTCAGATTGGCTCGACAGATTTTTTCATCAAGGAGTAATGTGGGGGAAGTGATTTGATCTAGGTAAGACATTGTTGCTGAGAAAAACTTTATTGAATTAGTCATAAATAAACAAAACTTAGACTGAGAATGGACTCTTCATGTGACTTAATAAGAGCATCTTTAAGTGAAGGGGGTATTTTCTACTTTGAATGGCGTAAAGACGCACAAATCTTCTAATTTTGTTGCCCATAAATTGAGCGTAAAAAACTCAGAAATCATATAGACCATTATTGGCCCTTTTATGGAAGCAAAAGAAATCCGTAAGACCTTTATTAAGTTTTTCGAAGGAAAGAATCACCACAATGTTCCTTCTTCTCCAATTGTTGTGAAAAACGATCCCACACTGATGTTTACCAATGCAGGTATGAATCAGTTCAAGGATGCCTTTTTGGGTAATGAAAAGCCCAAATTCCCTAGAGTGGCCAATACCCAAAAATGTCTTAGAGTAAGCGGAAAGCATAATGACTTGGAGGAAGTAGGTGTGGACACTTATCACCATACCATGTTTGAAATGCTGGGTAACTGGTCATTTGGCAATTACTTTAAGAAGGAGGCGATTCAATGGTCATGGGAATTATTGACCGAAGTATTTGGCCTGGATAAGGACAGGCTTTATGTGTCTGTTTTTGAGGGAGATAAGGGGGATGGTCTTGAGTTGGATCGAGAAGCTTTTGATCTGTGGAAAGAGATTGTCCCTGAGGATAGAATCATCATGGGATCCAAGAAAGATAATTTCTGGGAGATGGGAGAAACAGGTCCTTGTGGTCCATGTTCCGAAATTCACATGGACTTAAGACCGGATTCTGAGAGAGTTGAGCAGGCCGGAAAGGATTTGGTGAATATGGATCATGAGCAAGTAATTGAGATCTGGAACCTTGTCTTTATGCAATTCAATAGAATGTCAGATGGTGGATTAGTGAATCTTCCAGCGAAGCATGTTGATACTGGGATGGGTTTTGAAAGATTGGTCAGAGCTATCCAGAAAAAAAAGTCTAATTATGACACTGATTTGTTCGCTCCATTCTTGAGAGCATTAGAATCTAAATCAGGGAAAAAATATGGGGATGATGAACAAACGGATATTGCGTTTAGAGTAATTGTAGATCATATCCGTGCTATTTCATTCACCATAGCAGATGGCCAATTGCCATCAAATAATAAAGCAGGTTATGTAATTCGAAGAATCCTCAGAAGAGCAGTTCGCTATGGATATACCTTCCTAGGTTTCCAAAAACCTTTTCTTTATGAATTGACAGGATTGATTTCAGAAAACTTTGGGGATGTATTTCCTGAAGTCAAGTCTCAGCAGGATTTCATTTCAAAAGTAATTTTTGAAGAAGAGACTTCTTTTCTTAGAACACTTGAAAATGGTTTAAAGAGACTTGAGCAAATAACTCAGGAGCTTCAAGGAAAAGGAGAAAAAGTGATCCCTGGTGCTACAGCGTTTGAATTATATGACACTTTCGGGTTTCCATTAGACCTGACCTCTCTAATTGCCAGAGAAAATGGTCTTTCATTAGATGAGTCCGGTTTTGCCAAAGAAATGGAAGAGCAGAAGACCAGATCGAGAGCGGCTTCTGAACAAGAGATGGGAGACTGGGTGCAAGTCCGGGAAGAATCTGATGTTGAGTTTATCGGCTATGATTACTTGGAGGGGTCATCCCAAATTCTTAAGTACCGTCAGGTCAAGGCAAAAAAAGGAAATCAAATTCAACTCGTTTTAGACAAAACTCCATTCTACGCTGAGAGTGGTGGTCAAATTGGCGATACAGGGATCTTGAAGAGTGAGACTGAAGAAATTCGAGTATTGGATACTAAGAAGGAAAATGATCTCATCGTTCATTTTGTGGATAAGATCCCAAATGATCCTGAGGCTAAATTCTCTGCATTTGTCAATAGAGAAAAGCGTAACCTTACCATGAACAATCATACTGCCACTCATTTGCTTCAGTCAGCGTTGAGGCAGGTTCTGGGGGACCATATCCAACAGCGGGGTTCTTTGGTAAATGAGAAGGTTTTACGATTTGATTTCTCTCATTTCTCAAAAATGACCGATGAAGAAGTTCAAGAAGTTGAGAAAATCGTGAATGATAAGATTCGAGAGAATATAGAATTGGTGGAACAGAGGAACGTTCCAATCGAGGAGGCAAAAGAGCAAGGAGCTACAGCACTATTTGGTGAGAAGTACGGTGATTATGTGAGAGTGATCACCTTTGATCCAGAATTCTCTGTCGAGCTTTGTGGAGGTACTCATGTGCCTTATACAAGCCGAATTGGAATGTTTAAGATTACTTCTGAGGGTTCTATTTCATCTGGAGTTAGAAGAATTGAGGCAATTACTTCAACCAAGGCTGAAGAGTACTTTAGAGAGCAGGAAGGCTTGTTGAAGGAGATTCAGGAGGTTTTGAAGAATCCGAGAGATTTGAAGAAGGCGGTTGAGAGCTTGCTCCTGGAAAGAAATGAATTAAAGAAGGAAGTGGACTCACTTCATCTGGAAAAAGCAGCAGGCGCCAAGAAAGGACTGTTGGATCAGGTGATTTCTACTGAAGGTAAGAATACGCTTATATCCAAAGTTGCTTTACCAAATGCGGATGCCTTAAAGAAGCTTTCTTTCGAGTTGAAAAATGAATTGGATAATGCTTTTATCATTTTGGCGGCTGATATTTCAGGTAAGCCCCAGATTGCAGTTGCAATTGATGAGAAATTAGTGGAGGCTGAGTCTTTGAATGCAGGCAATATCGTAAGAGATTTAGCAAAAGAAATCCAAGGCGGCGGAGGAGGTCAGGCATTCTTTGCTACCGCAGGAGGTAAGAAACTTGAAGGGTTGGATCAGGTGGTTGAAAAAGCAAAAAGCCAGTTTATCTAATAATTCATTTGGCTTGGAAGATTTTCGAACAAAATACGAGCTGGTTATAGGTCTTGAGGTACATGCTCAGCTTGCTACAAAGAGCAAGATGTTTGCATCCGACTCCACAGAATATGGTCAAGCTCCCAACTCCCAGATTTCTGAGATAACCCTTGGCTACCCGGGAACCCTTCCTAAGGTGAATGAACAAGCGCTTGAGTTTGCTGTAAGAATGGGATTGGCATGCAATTGCGAAATCTCAACTTATAATATTTTTGACCGGAAGAATTACTTCTACCCGGATCTTCCAAAGGGATATCAGATCACTCAGGATAAAAGCCCGATTTGTCTTGGGGGGAGTGTTCCGATAGTATTGAGTGACGGGAAGACTATATCCATACCGCTGAACAGGATTCATATGGAAGAGGATGCCGGTAAGTCTATTCATGCGGATGGAGAGGTGGAAACGCTTGTAGACTATAACAGAGCAGGGACACCCTTGATTGAAATCGTAACTGAGCCGGCTATGCATAGTGGGGTAGAGGCGAGTACATTTCTCAGTGAGATTCGTAAGCTGGTGATGTTTCTCGGTATTTGTGACGGAAACATGGAAGAGGGTTCTCTTCGTTGCGATGCTAATATTTCTGTAAGGCAGGTTGGGGATGAAAAGCTGGGGAAGAAAGTAGAAGTCAAGAATATGAACTCATTTCGAAATGTGTCCAAAGCCATTGAGCACGAATATGAAAGGCAAGCTGGGTTATTAGAAAGGGGAGAGGAAGTGATTTCGGAAACCAGGACTTTTGACGATAACTCTGGGACCACAGCTGGGATGCGAACAAAGGAAGAACTCAACGATTACCGATATTTTCCTGAGCCAGATTTGAGTCCGGTAGTTTTAAGCCAGGAATGGATTGATGAAATCAAAAATTCTTTGCCTAGGCTTCCAAGGGAGTATTTTGAAGAGTTTGTAAATGACTATGGAATGTCAGAATACGATGCCCAGTTTTTATCAGAGACCCAAAGTATGGCAGAGTATTTCAGCGAGCTTCGTAGCCATACCGAAGAAATGAAATCTGGAGCCAATTGGATTATGGGCCCTGTGAAATCAGCTCTTAATGAATCTGGAAAGGATATTTACGAATTCGAAATTACACCGAAAAGGCTGTCCCAATTAATTGAATTAGTTAATAGTGGTAAGGTGAGCTTTTCTAGCGCATCCCAAGCTGTTTTTCCTGAGATGATAAGCAGTCCTTCATTGAGTCCTTTGGAAATTGCTGAAGGAAAGAATATTATTCAGGATAGTGATGAAGATTCTTTATTACCCATTGTGAAAGAAGTCTTGGCTGAAAATTCCAAGAAGGTGAAGGAATTTAAATCTGGGAAAAAGGGTTTAATGGGTATGTTTATGGGGCAAGTAATGCGCAAGAGCCAAGGTAAGGCAGACCCTAAAATTGCGACGAAGCTATTGACAGAATTATTAAATGCATAAGATGAAAATATTATTCCATTCCCTAATAGCAGTTTGTATTCTGGGATTCTTTGCTTGTTCAGGATCTTCAAATCAAAGTCCTGATGGGATGGTGAAGATTTCTGGTGAGCTAAAAAATGTACCGGAAGGACACCTTGTTCTTTCCGAATTTACAGATTCAAGACCCATTGTTTTGGATACTTTGGATTTAGTAGAGGGTAAATACGAGTATACGCTTGAAGTAGATTCTCCAAAGTTTTACGAATTGAGCCTGAATCAAAAAAAGAATGTAAGGCTGGCCCTTCTTGACGAAGACTTGGTCTTGAATTATGATTTTGCTGATGACAATAGCCTTGATATTCAAGGCTCAGAAGACACCAGGGAGATGCTAAAAATCGAGGAACTGATGAATAATTATCAGACTCAGGTGCAAGCATTGAATGATGAGTACTATGAAGCTATGAGTTCTAATGATACTGAGGCTATTAAGAATATTCAGAATAGAGCGATCCAATTAGAGACTGATCAATCGGAAA
The DNA here is from genome assembly GCA_964562785.1 of uncultured Limnohabitans sp. Classification (GTDB taxonomy): domain Bacteria; phylum Bacteroidota; class Bacteroidia; order Cytophagales; family Cyclobacteriaceae; genus Algoriphagus. The sequence continues at coordinate 11,335 of CAZLUY010000089.1, forward strand.
ATGTTAAGTCTGTGATCAATAGCATGGGAGAAAGCTTTTCCTCTTTAGCTGCTTTAGGCTTTTTGAATACCAAAAACGATTTCCCATTCATTGATAGCCTTGTGGCTGGATTGAATGCTAAATATCCCGATACCCCGATGATTCTTCAGCTCAAGCAGCAATTGGATGAGATGAGGGCACTTTCTTTAGGGCAGGTTGCGCCGGAAATTGAATCAGTGAATCCTAGTGGGGAACTTTTGAAATTATCGGATTATAGAGGCAAATACGTCTTGATAGATTTTTGGGCTGGATGGTGTAAGCCATGCCGTCAGGAAAACCCAAACCTTGTAAGGTTATACAGCGAGTATAAGGATGAAGGACTCGAAATTTTTGGAGTCTCACTAGATAGGACCAGAGAGGCATGGGTTCAGGCCATTGCCGATGACGGTCTTTCATGGCCACAGGTATCAGAGTTGAAATACTTCGATGGTGAAGCCGCTACTACCTATCAGATTAATGCGATTCCAGCTTCCTTTTTACTTGATCCTGAGGGTAAGATTATTGCAAGAGATTTAAGGGGTAAGTCCTTAGAGGATAAGCTTGGAGAAATCTTTGATTGATAGTCCAAATCAACTCATAAAAAAAAGCTCTCAAATTCTTGAGAGCTTTTTTTGATTAGTCCAATAAATAGAAGGAAGGATAAAAAATACCAAACAAAACCTTCCTTAAAAAAATAGATCTTCGAAAAAGGAATTTTTAAAAGTTGTTTATCACCCGAGACAAATCTAATAAAAAGATTTAAAAGAAAAACACTCTTTAAATAATTCAAGATTATCTAAATATTAACTTTTCTAGAATAAGCTTAAAAATTCTAATAAGGCCTATTCCTTATTTTTCTATTTTTTCGAAGCTGGCTATTACCCCTTTAACCATCGAGGAACTAAATCCATGGTGTTCCATTTCATTCAATCCCACTATCGTACATCCTTTGGGAGTAGTTACTTTATCAATGGCTTCCTCGGGATGCATATCACCCTTAATCATCAATTCTGCTGCACCTTTCACCGTTTGATTTACGATTTTGCTGGCAGTTTCAGAATCAAATCCAATTTGAATTCCACCTTGAATCATGGCTCTCATAAATCTCAAAACATAGGCTACACCACAAGCTCCTAAAACGGTAGCAGCCTCCATAAGGGATTCATCAATAGTAATCGTCTCACCAACGTGATCGAATAATTCTTTTATGATGCTAACCTGCTTATCTGAGCAATTTCGATGAGCTATACAGGTAATTGATTCACCAATATCAGCCCCGATATTTGGCATAGCTCTAACTATTGGGAAGTTTTGATTGCTGGATTTTGAAATTTCATCCAAGGTGATGCCCGTTGCCAAGGACACCAAAATATGTTTCTTGGGGTCTAATGTCTTAGCGATTTCCTCAAGAATAGGACCTACATTAAATGGCTTAACTCCCAAAATTATAATTTCCGAATTTGCTACAGCCATTGAATTGCCTGTAAGAACATTTACGCCCATGTTCTCAAATTCTGCCAAGGCAGAAGTCTTTCTTCTTGTAAGTGTAAGAGAGGCAGGATTGAACTCTGAGTCTCTTAAGATGCCATGTGCTATAGCTTTTCCGAGATTCCCGCAACCAATGATAGCGATGGAGTTTTTCATATTGTCAAAATTTCAATAAAATGACTTAGATTATGATTTAAAGGTAAGAATTGAGATTATATTCTAGTCTTTTTATAAAAATTATCTCTTTTTGCCTTTAATCTTTCTTTTAATAAATCCCTGGTTTTAGCTGTCTTGGACTTTATTAATCTTGCGCGAATAACGGCAATGATTTAGCTAGTTTAGGACCAATATTGTATTAAGAATTTTTTGAATTGGGTTTTAAAGAAAGGTGGGTTTTAAATCTTACCTTTGGGCTTTTAGATTCTTTTTTGATGCCCAAACTTATACGTGTAACCACGGTCCCTTTATCACTAAAGCTTCTCCTTGCTGGACAAATGAAATTCATGTCTGAAAAAGGTTGGGAAGTGATTATGGTAAGTGCAGATGGTCGGGAGATCCATCAGGTTGAAAAGGCTGAAGGATGTAGACATGAGGTGATACCATTTACCAGAAAGATCACTCCTTTGGAAGATCTAAAGTGTATTTGGATGCTGACCAAACTCTTCAAAAAAGAGAAGCCAGACATCGTCCATACTCATACACCTAAGGCTGGATTGCTTGGAATGATTGCTGCAAAAAGGGCAGGTATTCAAGTCCGAATTCACACTCTTGCTGGAATACCCTTTATGGCAGCAGAAGGCAATAAAAAGTCCATGCTCGAGAAGGCTGAAAAATGGACGTATAATGCTGCGACCTCCGTTTGGCCTAACTCGCAAGGCCTTAAGGATTTTGTAGTGAAGAACGAACTTTGCTTGGAGGATAAATTGAGAATCATTGGGTATGGTTCCTCCAATGGCGTAGATCTGACAAAGTTTAATAGGGAGGTACTAAAAGAGAATCATTTGGTTGCGGCAACTATGAGGATTATGCCCGGAGAAGATGACTTTATTATTCTTTCTGTTGGAAGATTAGTAGGGGATAAGGGAATTGCTGAACTAGTTGATGCATTTCTGTCGTCTAAAATAGTCAACCGGTCGAAGTTAGTTTTACTGGGTAGTTATGAAAAAGAGCTTGATCCACTTCCCGCGGATATTGTCAAGAAGATAACTGAGCACCCAAGGATTGTTCAACTGGATTGGACAGATCATGTCGCTCATTATATGGCATTAGCTGATGTATTGGTTCACCCTTCACATCGAGAGGGCTTCCCTAACGTTTTACTAGAGGCTGGAGCAATGGAATTACCAATCATCTGTTCCGATATTATTGGCAACACAGATATTGTGACCCAACAAAAATCAGGTTTGCTTTTCCCAGCTAAAGATAAAGGTGTACTCAAGGAAGCAATGGAGTTCGCCTACGTGAAGCGTGACGTGATGGCTTCTTACGCTTATCAATTAAAGACAGAAGTCGAGGAAAAGTACTCCAGACCTAAAATTCATGAGGCTTTATTTGAAGCCTACCAAAAGGAACTTAAGTTAGAGGCAAAATGATGAAAATTCACTTATGAAGTATCTCGTGACCGGAGCAGCCGGTTTTATTGGATTTCATGTGGCCCAACAACTCCTTCAGAGAGGAGAAGAAGTGGTAGGATTAGATATCATCAATGATTATTACGATATAGATTTAAAATTCGCTCGTCTCAACGAATTAGGCATAAATCGTGATCAAATTAAAGAGGGTGTACTATGCTCATCTGAGTCAAAGAGTTTCTCCTTCATCAAAGTAAATCTAGCAGATAAAGAGTCATTACTTGAGCTGTTTCAAAATCAAGGTTTTGATGTGGTCATAAATCTTGCTGCCCAAGCTGGTGTGAGATATTCTCTTACTCATCCCGAGGTTTATGTGGAGAGTAATATTACAGGTTTCTTGAATATTCTTGAGTGTTGCAGAGCTTTCCCTGTAAAGCATTTGGTTTATGCTTCATCAAGCTCTGTTTATGGAGCTAACGAAAAAATGCCCTTCTCAACTTCGGATTCAGTTGATCATCCTATAAGCCTTTATGCGGCATCAAAAAAGTCAAATGAGTTAATGGCTCATACCTACAGCCACCTTTTCGGTATTCCAACGACTGGTTTGAGGTTCTTCACTGTTTATGGACCATGGGGGAGACCAGATATGGCGTTATTCCTTTTCACGGAAGCCATTCTAAAAGGTGAGCCAATCAAGGTGTTTAATCATGGGGACATGAAGCGCGACTTCACCTATATAGATGATATTGTCAATGGTGTAGTCAAGGTCGCTGACAATGCACCTAAGGAAAACCCTGGATATTCAGAGTTAGATGGGGACCCTTCTCAAGCGAGAGCTCCTTACAAAGTTTACAATATTGGTAACTCAAGTCCTGTTGCGCTTTTGGATTATATTCATGCCATAGAAGAGGGTCTTGGCAAGAAGGCAGAGATGGATTTGCTTCCAATGCAACCTGGAGATGTACCAGCATCTCATGCTGATGTTCGGGATCTTGTGAATGATGTAGGCTATAGGCCAAATACTTCTATTGAAGTCGGCGTAAAAGCATTTACCGACTGGTATAAATCGTACTATTTAAAAAAATGAAAAAGGTAATTCTTATCACAGGTGGTGCCGGTTTTATCGGTAGCCATGTTGTGAGATTATTTGTAAATAAATTCCCTGAATATAGGATTGTGAACTTAGACGCTCTTACCTATGCAGGTAACCTTGAGAATCTTGAGGAAATAGAGGGAAAAGAAAA
>CAZLUY010000090.1:0-5903 GCA_964562785.1 uncultured Limnohabitans sp.
AAAGCTATAATCCAAAGCTAGCTCCTTGAGTGAATCAAATCTTCCAGAGGCGCCACCATGACCTGCTTCCATATTTGTATGTAGCAAAAGCAGGTTTTGGTCAGTTTTTAACTCTCTGAGTTTGGCTACCCACTTGGTTGGCTCCCAATATTGAACCTGGCTATCATGCAGCCCAGACGTTACCAGGATATTTGGATAAGCTATGGATTCAACCTGATCATATGGGGAATAAGAGAGCATATAATCATAGTACTCCTTATCCTTCGGATTGCCCCATTCCTTAAACTCTCCAGTGGTCAAAGGAATACTTTCATCAAGCATGGTGGTTACCACATCCACAAAAGGAACATTGGCAATTACCCCTTTGAATAGTTCCGGTTCCTCATTGATCACAGCACCTATTAAAAGTCCACCAGCACTACCTCCCTGAGCATAAAGTCGATCTGAATTGGTGTATTTGTGATTGACCAAGTGTTTTGCGCAGTCAATGAAATCAAAAAAGGTATTCTTCTTTTTTAGCAGCTTTCCATTTTCATACCAGGCTCTTCCTAAATCTTCACCGCCTCTAACATGAGCAATGGCAAAGACAAAACCTCTGTTTAAAAGGCTTAAGCGATTACTTGAGAAATAAGGGTCCATGCTAAAACCATAAGAGCCATAAGCATAGAGTAGTAGGGGGCTAGATCCATCTTTTTGGAAAAGATCTTTTTTGTAAACCAGTGATACCGGAATTTTCTCTCCATCTCTACCTCCTGCCCAAACTCTTTCGGAATGATATTCCTCTACGTCATAACCCCCGATGATCTCTTGCTGCTTAAGGAGGATTCTCTCCTTAGTCTTAAGATCATATTCAAAAGTGCTGGCAGGCCTGGTAAGAGAGTTATATCCGAATCTAAAGGAGCTTATGCCAAATTCTGGGTTATGGCCAATCCATGAAGAGTAGGTTTGATCGGGGAAAGTAATAGCTTCTGATTTCCGGCCATCCCAATAGTGAATATGCAATTCGGTTAGTCCATTTCTTCTTTGATCAACCACAAAGAACTCTGAAAAGAGATCAAAATTTTCAAAAAGGACTCCATCCGCAGCAGGTATTACATCTTCCCAATTTTCTCTAGAAGGGGCAGTAATAGGAGTTTTCACCATTTTGAAGTTCAATGCTTCGAGATTAGTACGAATCCAAAAATGTTCACCGTAATGATCTGCTGCATATTCCAGGTCATCCTCCCTTTTTTGTAAAAGCTGGAATTCTCCACTCGGCTCATCTGCTCTAAGAAATCTCATTTCCGAAGAAATTGTGCTCTGACTATGGATGAAGATATATTCTCTGGACTTGGACTTATGTACCGAGCAGGTGAACTCCTCGTCTTTTTCTTCATAGATCAGTTCATCCTTCTCAGGATTCTCACCAAGCTTATGCCTAAAAATCTGATTTGATCTCAGAGTTTGAGAATCTTGCTTGCTATAGAAAATGTGTTCATTATCAGCTGCCCAAACAAAATTTCCGGTGACCTCAGGGATACTTTCCCATTTGATCTCTCCGTCGTTCAGATCTTTAAAGAAAAGGGTATAAATCCTTCTTCCCACTTCATCAACTGCAAAACCAAGGATTTCTTGGTTTGTACTAGTCCCTGCACCTCCAACCTGATAAAAACTCTTGTCCTTAGCCAAGTCATTTACGTTAAGAATGATTTCTTCAGGTGAGTTCAGACTCTCTTTTTTTCGACAATACAATGGGTATTGCATGCCTGTTTCATATCGGGTATACCAATAGAAACCTGATTTGAAATAAGGTACACTCTGATCGTCTTCCTTGATCCTACCCTTCATCTCTTGGAATAGATCTTCTTGGAGACTTTTGACGGAGGAAAGTTTATTCTCCAGATAGTCGTTTTCTTTTTTCAGATAATCGATTACATCCTGATTATCTCTATCACGCATCCAATAATATGGATCAATACGGGTATGACCGTGTGTAGTAATTTCATGATAATTCTTAGCTGCAATCGGTGGTTTTAGTTCTCCATTCATATTACAATGATAGCTGATTTAGAGGCTTTCTTTTCGCCTTTTCTATTTCAGTAGGTCCAAAATTGATAATTCCCGGAAGAAGATTCTTATCTTATTAATAATCATCAAATAATCACCAATCAAATTTAAGCTTATGGGAATGTTGAAAGAGTTTAAGGACTTTGCCCTGAAGGGCAATGTGGTAGATCTTGCGGTAGCGGTCATCATTGGTGGAGCTTTTGGAAAAATTGTCTCCTCTTTTGTGAAAGATGTTGTGATGCCACCAATCGGACTCCTTTTAGGAGGTGTGAACTTCACTGATTTGAAATACATTTTAAAACCAGAAGAAATTAATGATGCTGGAGACACTATTGCAGCTGTTGCCATTAATTATGGTACTTTTATCCAGAATGCTGTTGACTTTATCGTCATAGCCTTTGTCATATTCCTGGCTATAAAAGGTATAAATGCATCTAAAAAGAAGGAGGAGGCAGCACCTGCACCACCACCTGCACCACCAAAATCTGAGGTTCTTTTAGAAGAGATCAGAGATCTTTTAAAGAAGTAAAAAAAAGAGCGGCTTAGCCGCTCTTTTTGATTTACATATTATCACGAGGCCCTCGTCTTTGGCGCTGGTAAAGCTGCCTTGTAAAATCTACATTGATTTTGTTTAAGGCTAAGATTTGTTTGTAAGTCAAAACCTCTGAAGCCTTTGTAGAAAATTCCTCCTCTTCAGCCAGCATTCTTCGTTGAATTTCGAATCGCTGCTGAATTCTGCTTTTGGCTTCTTCTTCACTTATTTCTTCTCGCCCATCTGATAGGCGTGCGATTTCTCTTAGCCCTTTCCTTTTCTTTTTGTCATACTCATTAAATAGAGGCCAAAAGACTTGGGCTTGTTCTGTGCTTAAGTCTAATCTTGTTGTGATAAAGGCCACTCTGGCCGCTTCAAGCTTTTCCCGGTCTACTTTACGTGGAGGTCGCTGTGCTAAAGAGCTTAAACCGATGGCGAGAAAGAGTACTAACAGTAAAGATTTTTTCATATCCATGGCTTATTAAAATAAGAATTCCTCCTCTAAATCAACTCCATCCAAATAGCTTTCTTCTTCTAGCATTTCCTCTAGAATCAGATCAGGATCCTCTGATAAGCTTAAGATGTCTTCAGCTTCCCAGTAATCGGCTTCAATATACAAGTTGACGTCCGGTTCGAGAGCCAAAAAAGGATCGGTTTCAAGAGTATCCTGATTGAATATCCATGTTCCTATTGAGATCAAAATAACTGCCGCTGCGGCATATTTAGTCCATAGGGGAAGAATGGACTGCTTGCTCTCCTTCTCCATTATTCTCCCCTCCAGCTGGTCGAAATAACCATTAGGGGTTTTGAACTCATCTATCTTTGGAAGATTCTCCATCGTAGTTTAGACTTTAATTTTGAACATAGGTTTATTCATCTCCGAGGATTTGTTCGATTTTTTTTACGGCGTGATGATAACTGGCTTTGAGTGCACCAACGCTAGTTTTGGTGATTTCCGAAATTTCCTGGTAAGGCAGGTCTTCCTGATATTTTAAATGAAAAACCATTCGTTGCTTCTCGGGAAGTTGTGCCAAGGCTTTTTGAAGCTTCCTTTGAATCACTTCTCCAGAAAGAAGGGTGCCCTGATCCAGATAGTTCATCATCTTTTCTTGATGATCTTCTGCTGAAAGGAAGAATCTCTTCTTTTTCTTCTCGAGAAAGGTTAGAGACTCATTCGCTGCGATTCTGTATAGCCAGGTGTACAAAGTAGATTGACCCTGAAACTTGTCGATGTATTTGAAAGCCTTGATAAAGGTGTTTTGGGTCAAGTCATCCGCATCCTCATGGATGATCACCATTCTTCGGATGAGTTGATAAACCTTGCTTTGATGCTCCCTGATTAGCAATCTGAAACCTTGTTCGCGGGTTCCCGGGCTTTTGACAAGTGACAGAATTTCCTGATCGCCAATTTTGGTCATTGTCTCTTAGACTTGGGTTGAACCCGAAGGTTTAGCTCATCCAGAAATTATTTTAAATCTCCAGGATGTAATCCAGGATTCCTGCATTTTTACCTTTTGGCCTTGTTACAAGTAAGGGTAAATTATCATTGACCTGAATGAGTCTCTCAGCCATGCTTCCAATGAATAGGGCAGTTGCAGCTGTTCTGCCTTTAGCCCCAATGATTATACCATCAACTTCAAGCTCCATTGCTTTGTCCACAATATCCTGGACTGGATCCTCGTCATCGTCTTGGGTGTAAAGAGGAGTTATGGATATGCCTTGAGTATCTATCTTTTTGATGAATTTGGCAAAATTGGATTCGGCATTCTTCAACATTACTGCTGCAAACTCTTTGAAGCTTTTTCCTGTGAAGTGATATCCGGAAGGTACATGATACACATTTTGACAAATGATATTGGTATTCCCATGCTTCTTCGCAATAATTATCGCTTCTTCCAGAGCCTCTTTGGAGTAGTCAGAAAAATCAATGGGGACTAGAATATTGTTCACCTGTGCCTTGGAGTTTTCAGGAACTATAAGGAGAGAACAACTTGCTCGTCTTGCTAATCTCAAGGATGCGACACCTGTTCCAGGGAGGTTCACCTTTCTTCCCATAAGTATCATGTCGGCAGATTTCTCTTCGGCAAGTTTCAATACTTTTTTAGAAAGAGATCCTTCTCGAACCACGTAGTTTAAGCTGCTTTTTGAATGACCTGAAAATCGCTTATTGACTCTTGATTTCATCTCCTTTTTTCTTTCAGAGATCATATCATCCACCAGATTTGGGAACTCCTCAAGGACTTCTTTAGGTATGGAAAGGTTACGGATCACATTTACGAAATAGACTTTTTTGGTCTGATTTACGCTTGTAATAAAAGAGGCAAATTCGATCAGGGTGTCGTCTAGTTCTGACTGGTCAAGACAAACGATAAGCTTTTTGATCAGATACATATTGCTGAGCTAAAAATTTGTATAAATGTAATGGGAATCCTCAAAACCCACATTTTTTCTGTCAGTTTATTAAGCTAAAACATCAAGGGTTGTTTTGAAAATTTACCTGTTTCAAACGGTTTTAAAAAGTTTAGGCTTTAAATAAATTGAGACAACAAAAAATCCAACCTATGGATAATTAAACCGTATATTTGTGCTGTCCGGGTCGCTGACATGTTCAAACTTCACAATTTAACAAAATACCGAGTGAAGCCCTCTCCAAAAGCAGGCCTCATCCCGAATCCATTCGGGACCTCGCCATTGGCAGGATAACAGTGGAAGTTTGCGGTTTCTAAAGGCAGCTCAAATCTTGTCTATATGGAGGTTTGTAACACTCTAAGATCCGGACAATTTTATTTTATTTTTTAACCACTCCCACTCTGTTTTGCCCACATTAAGGAGCATGGAAAAGAAGGCAAATCGTACTAGTACAAGAACAGAGTAAATCAGAATTTCAAGAATAGGGTGTAGGTCCAGGAAGTCATATGAGCTTACTGAAAAGAAGCCGACAACTAAGATTCTGAAAGTCTCATCGGTAAAAGGGTTGAAATTTAGCTTGGCTTTTAGAAGACCAAATTTGATGAGATTAAATAACAAGATCACAGCCACTGATGCTACAGCTGCTCCTTCGATACCATAAATTGGAATAAGTAAATAGTTCAACAGAATAATGAGAATACTCATCATGACAGTGAGTACAAGATTCACCTTGTAGTATTTTGAAAAGACCAAAATCTCACTGTTTGAGGAGAAAACAGCATCAATAAGTTTCCCAAACCCGATAAGCAAAACAACATTTCTACCGGCCTCATAGACTTCCCGGTTGGGGATGAAATAGTATATGCTGTCAAGGTTATTGACCAATAGAGCAAAAAGGAGAAGGCATATATAGAAT
>CAZLUY010000091.1:0-10745 GCA_964562785.1 uncultured Limnohabitans sp.
TCAGCATCTATTTTTTTAGAAATTCTCTGACCGGGATTCATTTCCAGTACCTCAGATAATAACGCTTCGGATAGCCTTCCAAGGTCTGTGATGTTCCTGAATTGAGGGATCTGCAAAAGGTGCTTTGCAGAATTATTAATCACTCCGATTTGTCCCTGGTTATTGAATGAAATGATGCCCGAATTGATGTGCTGAATGATCACCTGAAGGAATAGCATTTGCTCTTCCTTTTCAGCTCGTGTTTTCTTGAAAACGTCCATTACCTGGTTAAAGGCAAGATTTACCGCCTTGAAGGAATCACCTTTTTTACTGTCTGAAGTGAAGGAGCTGGAAAAATCATTAAATCGAATGGAATCCAGGAATCGAGCTAGCTTCTGATTGATGGAATTGACGAAATAAATCATTTCTACAATCTGACCAATCAGGATTAAGCCAAGAATACTTGGAGCCAACAAGAGGTTTTGGCTGTAGTGAAGCCAAATACCCACAAACATCATTAAGGCAATAGCAATTACCCTAAGGACAACTCCAATATAGAACCGTTTATAGACCATATTTCTCCAATCTTCTGTAGAGTGAGGACCTGGTCAGGCCTAGTTCTTCTGCAGCTCTGGTGATATGACCGTTGTGTTTTTGCAAGGCCTTACGGATGAGGATTCTTTCCACATCCTCAATATTTAGATGTTCAAGACTTACAGATTCATCCTGCTTTTCAGGTTGCTGCATTTTCTGAAGGAAAAGATCTTCGGGCTGCAATACACTATGGTTAGCCATAATCACCGCACGCTCAATACTATGCTGTAGCTCTCGAATGTTTCCAGGCCAGTGGTATTTAGTCATTCGTTTAACCAAAGGTTCTGATGCCTTTCGAATGTCTTTATTATACTTTTTCGCATAGAAATTAATGAAGTGATCCGCGAGCAAGGGTATGTCCTCAGCTCTTTCTCTTAATGGAGGAAGTTGGATTTCAATTGTATTAATTCTGTAGAGTAAATCCTGCCTGAAAGTATTATCATAAATCATGTTGTGAATCGGCATATTGGTAGCCGATATCAACCTGATATTTACATCTACAGGCTTATTTGCACCAACTCGGGTTACTTGTCTATTTTGTAAAGCAGCAAGTAATTTCGCCTGCAATGGTAGCGGAAGATTCCCTATTTCATCAAAAAAGAGGGTGCCTTTATGAGCTTGCTCAAACCTACCTGCCCGATCATCTTTTGCATCGGTGAATGCACCTTTTTTATGACCAAATAGTTCAGATTCAAATAGGGTTTGGGTTATAGATCCTAAATCTACTCCAACAAAGGCCTCTTTACTTCTTCTTGAATTTCTGTGAATGGCACGAGCAATTAGTTCTTTACCCGTTCCATTTTCTCCAAGGATAAGAACATTTGCATCTGTGGAAGCCACACGCTCAATGGTTTCAAATACCTTTTGCATCGCGGGACTCTGGCCTATGATGTCCTTAAACTTATTGTCAATGTCTTGTTCTAGGGTTTCCTTTTGAGATTTTAAAAGGTCTACTTCAAGCTTCTTTTGTCTGAGTTTAAGAGCGGAGTTCAGTGTGCCTAGCAATCTCTCATTTTCCCACGGCTTAAGAATGAAGTCTGTAGCCCCTTCTTTGATCGCCTTCACTGCAAGGTTGACGTCTCCATACGCAGTAATTAACACGACTACAGCAGATGGATCCAATTCCAAAATCCGATCCAACCAATAGAACCCTTCCTGCCCAGAGCTTACATCTTTTGTAAAGTTCATATCCAGTAGGATCACATCGTATTGCTCGTTGTGAGTGAGGATGGGAATAAGATCTGGATTGGTTTCAGTATCGACTTGTGCGAAGTGCCTTTTCAAAAAAATCTTAGCTGCTTTAAGGAGGTCCTCATTGTCATCAATGATGAGGATTTTTCCGATTCTCTGATCTTCCATTTAAAATCTCTTAGTATTAAATAATTCTATGCATGCGCATTTGGCTCATCTATGTTTCCAAAAGCATACCGAAAAAGGATTGCAAAAGTTTTTTAAAGAAAAAGGGCATCTCCGCTTTTTCAGAGCCTATTTTTTTTGTGAGGTTAAAATCTTTTTAGCACATATAAACTAGTTCATTTTTCTCGGTTTTGTTCGGTGGCGAACAAAAATGTTCGCGAGGCAAATCAGGAAAATTCTAAAAATCGACCTTCTGTGGATTATTTGGCGCTTTTGGACATGGCACACCCTTTGGCATAAGTGGGACAACCCCAAAAGGGTGTCAAGTATTATGGATAGAAAAATTGAAAAGAAATTTTGGAGCCCGAAACGTATAGCTTACATCGCTGGTGGTGTGATCTTGTTCTTCGGGATTATTTACCAGATCTGGTGGGCCGATCATAGGTCTACTATGAATGTGGAAAGAGATCGATTGAGCATTGCCACTGTAAAGACAGGTGAGTTCACGGATTATATTTTGGTTTCTGGTCAAATAGAGCCAGCACAGACATTCTACCTCGATGCAGTAGAAGGAGGTATGGTTGCTGAAGTGGTCAGAGAGTCCGGTGCACTAGTGAATGCGGGTGATACAATTTTGTCTTTGACTAACTCAAACCTTCAGTTGGATGTGATGTCAAGAGAGACCATGCTTTATGAGCAGATCAATAACCTGAGACAGACCAGACTTTTCCTGGATCAGAATGATTTGGCTCAGCAGGGACAGCTTGCCGAAATCGACTACCAAATTTCTTTGCTCGAACCTCAGTATAAAAGATTCAAAGAGCTTCATGAAAAGAAGTTAGTTTCTGATAGAGAATTTGAAGAGGTGAAAGAACAATATGAGTATAACCTCAAAAGAAAGGATCTGACATATGCCTCGTATAGAAGTGACTCAATCGCAAGATCCTATCAACTTGCTCAGCTACGTCAGTCTGAGAGTAGGATGCAGGCTTCCCTTGATGGAGTAGGTCAAATTTTGAATAACCTAATTATTAGAGCTCCAATTTCAGGACAACTGGCCATGGAGCAGATCGAAATTGGTCAGGCTATCAACCCAGGACAGAGATATGGTCAGATAGATATCCTGGACGAATTTAAAGTTCGAGTACCGATTGATGAGCTTTACCTACCAAGAATTGGTAGAGGTCTGAGAGGTAAGTTTACCTTGAGTGGACAAACTCATGAGCTTGAGATCACTAAGATCTATCCAACAATTACCAATGGGCGATTTGAGGTAGATATGGAGTTTACTGGGGAAAGCCCTGTAGGTATCCGAAGAGGACAGAGTGTAAGAATTCGTCTTGAGCTAGGTCAGAGTGAGCAAAGCTTATTGCTTTCCACTGGAGGCTTCTTCAAGGATACTGGTGGAAACTGGGTGTTCGTTATCAATGCTTCTGGAAATGCAGAAAAGAGAAATATCCGATTGGGACGAAAGAACCCAGAATATTACGAGGTTCTTGAAGGTCTCAACGAGGGTGAAAGAGTGATTGTGAGTGGATATGAGAACTTTGGAAATAACGAAGTCTTAGAAATGAATTAGAAGAGTCAATGGTGAAGGATCTAATTATTTGAGTGCTCGAGCAACTTTTTGCAAGTCAAGCTCATCTAAGGGTTGAGATTCTTTCTGAAATGAAAAATAAATAAAACCTAACACTATAAAATTTAATCATCGGTATCGGGATAAGGGTGCCGGAAAAATCTAGAAACATGGAAAACGTAATCAAAACTGTCAACTTGAGGAAACTCTACACTACTGAAGAAGTAGAAACTACCGCGCTAGACGGCATTCAGATCGAAATCAAAAAGGGAGAATTCGTGGCTATCATGGGCCCATCTGGTTGTGGTAAATCCACATTGCTAAACATTCTTGGCCTATTGGATAATCCAGATGAAGGAGAGTATCACTTTATTGAAAATGAAGTAGCCAAGTACTCTGAGCGTCAGAGATCCTCTCTAAGAAAAGGAAATATTGGATTCGTTTTCCAGAGCTTTAACCTAATTGATGAATTAACAGTATTTGAAAACGTTGAGCTTCCACTTCTTTACTTGAAGCTACCTTCTGACGAGAGAAAGAGAAGAGTAGAAGAAGTGCTTGAGAGAATGAACATCATGCACAGGAGAAATCACTTCCCTCAGCAACTTTCTGGAGGTCAGCAGCAGCGTGTTGCGATAGCAAGAGCAATTGTAGCAAAGCCTTCTGTAATCCTTGCAGATGAGCCTACTGGAAATCTTGATTCTACCAACGGTGAAGAGGTAATGAGACTTCTTGAGGAATTGAATAACGAAGGAACCACAATCGTGATGGTAACACACTCACCTCATGATGCAAACTATGCCCACAGAATCATCAACTTGTTTGATGGTAAAGTTGTGACGGAGAATATTCGGGAGCAGTTCCACGTATAATTAGTTAGCCAGGCTTAGGAGGTTTGGAGGCAGAAAGTCTTCTAACCTCCAAACGCCCGCTCTCGAACAATTTTGTTCGGCATAAAAAATAACTAAACCAAAAAAAGGCCTTTCTGATACACAGAGGGCCTTTTTTCATGGCATAAAACCTGAATAAGTTATATCAACAAAGTAAATCTAATCCTGAACCAGCATGCTCAAGAATTATTTTAAAATCGCAATTCGGAATCTTAGAAAGCAATCGTTCTACTCCTCCATCAATATACTGGGACTGTCTGTAGGGGTGGCCATATGTATGGTGATTGCTTTATTCGTTGTTAATGAGCTTTCTTTTGATAAGCACTTTAATAATGCAGACCGCCTTTACAGGATTTCAAATGAATCCGTTTTTGGAGGGAAGCATTCCCACACAGCTTACTTACCCGCTCCTTTGGTAAGAGCACTTCCTGAGGAGTTTCCTGAGGTGGAGGCCGCGGTTCATTTCCGTCAGCAAGGCAGTTACTTGGTTAAGCGAGAAGAAGATAATCTTCGTGAAAATAGGGTGATATGGACTAGCAAAGACTTTTTCAAAGTTTTTGATCTAGACCTGGTGGAAGGTGAAAAGGAAGGGATTCTGGACGAACCGAATACCATGGCTATAAGCCAAAGCATAGCTGAGAAATATTTTCCTAATGAGAGTGCCGTAGGAGAGATGTTGACCCTAGATAACAACCTTGAATTCAGGATTACTGGTGTTTATGAGGATATTCCAGAAAACAGTCATTTTCATTTTGAATTTCTTTTATCCGCTCAAAATTGGCCACAGGCGGAAGATGACATGTGGTTGAGCAATAATTTTCAGACCTATTTAAAGACTACCGAAAACGCAGACCCAGAAGCGCTCAAACTCAAGTTTGATCCAATGCTCAAGAAATACATGGAACCACAGCTTGCCATGCTTTTTGGCGACGGTGTAAACTGGGAAATGATGGAGCAGTCTGGCGCTAGCCTCGAGTATCACTTGCTGCCAGTGACAGATATTCATTTGAAGAGTAGCATCCCTGGAGATTTTGAAGCAAACTTTGACGAAAAGTATGTCTACATATTTATAGCCATAGGTTTATTTATCCTGCTTATCGCTTGCATCAATTTCATGAACCTTTCGACCGCTAGGTCTGCGAATCGGGCAAAAGAAGTAGGTATCCGGAAAGTAATGGGTTCGTTTAGAAGCCACCTGATCCGTCAATTCTTGATGGAATCTATCATCCTCAGCTTTATCGCATTTTTGATTGCCATTCCTTTGGCTTCTTTAATGCTTCCATACTTCAATGATTTGGCTGGTAGGCAGCTCGAAATGCCATTTGTAGATTCAACCTTCTATTTAGCCTTGATTGTAGCAGCCATAGCAACTGGACTGCTGGCAGGCATTTATCCATCCTTTTTCCTTTCTGCATTTAAGCCGATAAGCATATTAAAAGGGAAGGTCAGTCTTGGGATGAAAAGCGCTGGCGTAAGAAGCTCATTGGTTGTATTTCAGTTTGCTATTTCTGTGCTTTTGATTGTGGCAACCTTAACGGTAAAACAACAACTTGACTTTATTCAAAATAAGGAGCTTGGCTTTGAGAAGGAACAAATAATCACAGTCTACGACACTTATGTGTTAGGAGATCAGGTACAAGTTTTCAAGGATAGATCCATGAACAACTCCGCCATGCAGTCAGCTACCATTAGCTCTTTTCTGCCCGTAGATGGTGGTTCCAGAAATGAAAATCCCTGGGTGGTAAAGGGTAGAGATCCAGCAGTTCCGGAAAATAATGTAGCCATCCAAAATTGGGAGGTAGACTATGATTATGTCAGTACACTTGGAATGGAGATAGTTGATGGAAGAGATTTCTCTTTTGATTTTCCTTCGGACAGTTCAGCGGTTTTGCTTAATGAGTCCGCTGTCAAGCAGTTCGCTTTTGAGGGTAATCCTGTTGGCCAGGAGGTGAGCTCTGTGGTGATTAACCAGCTGACCAACCAGCCTACCTATGGCCGAGTGGTTGGGATAGTCAAAGATTTTAATTTCCAATCCTTGAAGGAAAATGTGATCCCAGTGATGATTCGTTTAAACACATCACCCCGTGGAGCAGTTTCATTTAAATTCGAGGCCAGTGATACACAAAAAGTGATCACTCATTTAGAATCAACCTGGAATGAAATGGCGCCGGGTCAACCTTTCACTTATTCATTTTTGGATGATGAATTTGGGAAAATGTACTCTGCCGAAACCAGACTTGGGCAGGTGTTTGGAGTCTTCGCAGGCTTCGCAATCCTGATTGCATGCCTTGGATTATTTGCTCTTACAGCATTCACTGCAGAGCAAAGAACCAAGGAGATTGGAATAAGAAAAGTCTTAGGAGCAAGTTCCTCAGGAATAGTGGTTTTGCTTTCCAAGGAGTTTTCCAAACTGGTCTTAATCGCATTTGTTGTGGCTAGCCCATTGGCTTGGTGGAGTATGAACAAATGGTTGGAGGATTATCAGTACAAAGTGAATGTGGGAGTCTCCATTTTCCTTATAGCTGGTTTGTTTGTGGCAGGTATCGCTCTGTTAACTATAAGCTTTCAAGCTTTTAAAGCAGCTTCTAGCAATCCAGTGAAGTCATTGAAAACTGAATAACATAAAATCAATCTGCTATGATTTTTAACTACCTGAAAATTGCCTTTAGAAGTTTAATGAAACGGCGAATTTTTTCAGCCATAAATATCCTAGGCTTAACCTTAGGTCTGCTCACTTTCTTAGTTCTATTCGCTTATGTAGCGACGGAGTGGACCTATAATGATTTCCATGAGAATAAGGATAAGCTTTACCGGATTGCTGTGATCGAAAGTAATGGTGAAGCAGAGATTTTCCTTCCTCCCGGATTTGCAAACATCCTTGAAGATCAATTTGCGGACTTAGACCATGTCAGCCGGGCTGCTGGCAATATTGGGAATGGTTTAATCTCCATACCAGATTTAAATATTGCATTTAAAGAAGAGGAAGTCAGCTTTGTTGAAGGGGACTTTTTTCAGACTTTTTCCTTTCCGATCAAGCGGGGTAATGCAGACCTCTCAGAACCTCAGACCGCAGTGATCTCCAGCGATATAGCAACAAAGCTTTTTGGAGATTCCGATGCCCTCGGCAAAAGTTTTACCATCAGTAATAACTTCGGGAAAAATGATTTTACAATAACCGGGGTTTTGGATGAAATTCCATTGCGGTCTGATCTGAGTTCTGAAGTTTTTCTTTCTATTCATTTTCTTGAAAATGAGTCCAATAGAAATGGGAATTATTGGGCTGATCCCGATGGCATGGATTCAGGTTTTGCCAACCTGTTTTTGCAAACCAATCCAGGAGTTGATTCAGAAGTTTTGTCCGGCCAAATATCCCAATACTTCGAAAGATTTCCTGGGCTAGATGACATAGACATACGCTTGCAACCAATGAGCGAATGGCACTTAGGTCGCTCGATAGATGATCCATTGCCCACATTTGGCAGCAGAGCATCGGTTTTGGTTTTCGCTGCTATGGCCATTTTGATTTTGGCTATTGCCTATGTGAACTATCTCAACCTATCTGCGGCAAGTATTCTCACTCGACTCAAGGAGATCAGAATGAGAAAAGTGCTGGGTGCAAAAACCTGGCAGGTAGGGCAGCAATTTATGATTGAAACCATTGTGCTGCTTATTCTTTCTACGTTTTTAGCAATTATTGGAGTCTACTTATTGGAGTCTTTCTTGGCTGCTATTTTAGGTAAATCCATCTGGCTAGGTGCTCTTGGTCTCCCTGTTTTTTGGCTTTTGCTTTTGACTATTATAGGTTCTTGTTCTTTGATTTCTGGAATTTATGTGATGGCATTATCTGGTAAATTCGACAAAAGATCTCAGGTCAATTTTAAGCCGGGAAGTGGTCAGCTACTTCAAAAATCTTTAGTGGTTTTCCAATTTGTTATCTCCATAGGTATCATCATTTCTACACTGGTTATCAGGGATCAACTTACCTTTATGCAAGACAGGGATCTTGGAATGAATCTGGATCAAATGCTGGTCATTTCCGGCCCAAATGAGGTAGGAGAAAACAGGCAAGAAAAGATGGTTTCATTTAAAGATCGTCTTTCAAATTATACTTTCGTGAAGGAATTGGCTGCATCAAATGTTCTTCCTGGTCGGTCTTATAATTTTTCAGCCGGTGGTATAACGCCAATGGTTCCCAGGCCTGAAGACCGCGATCAGAGCTACGCCATGGGCATCATCGATGAAAAGTTTTTAGAAATTTATGAGATAGATATCAAGGCTGGCCGTGGGTTTAGCCCTAACGAGGCTCTTCAGGGTTGGTACGATAGCAGAAAACTAATGGTAAACGAATCTGCTGCAATAGCCTTGGGTTTTGAGGGGCCTGAGAATGCCACTGGAAAGGATATCAAGTGGGGTGAAGATGTCTATGAGATCGTAGGTGTGGTGGCCGATTATCATCACCTCTCTTTAAAGGAAGAAATTCTTCCTATGATTCTCCTTCCAAGTGAAGGGTGGGCATATTTTTCCCTAATTGTGAACCCCATGAATATGGAAGCTAATTTGGCCTCCTTGCGATCTACATTTGAAGAAACTTTTCCTGGGAATCCTTTTGAGTATTACTTTATGGATGAGCAGTTTGCTGCACAATATGCAGAGGATCAACAGCTTAGTCGCACCTTTACCATTGCAGGAATTCTATCGATTTTGATTTCCTGTTTAGGACTATTCGGCTTGGCTGCTTATACAGTGGAGCAGCGGACCAAAGAAATTGGTATTCGCAAAGTTCTCGGAGCAACAAGTCAAAGTTTACTGACCTTGATATCTAAAGATTTTATGATTTTGGTAGGCTTGGCATTGCTTGTAGCCTTTCCACTAGCATGGTACGCCATGAGTTCATGGCAGGCAGATTTTCCTTATCAAGCTGGTTTATCGGTTTGGACTTTTATCCTTGGCGGAGTCTTAACATTACTGATTGCCTTTTTCACTGTTGGTACCCAAGCCTTAAAAGCAGCCTGGTCTAATCCAGTGGATTCAATGCGAGATGAATAGTGTACGCTGTGCGTTATAAGCGTACACTAATTTTTAATATAGATCCAAAAACACCCCTTATGAATCCATATGGGGTGTTTTTATTTTTTGGAATCCTCCTTGCAACCTTCTTCACATCAACTGCATCTAATGAGGTAGAAGACTAAACCAAAACTTCTACCCAGTGCACTAAACCAACCCAACATGCTGAAGAACTATTTAAAAATTGCCTTCCGCAATCTTCGTAACAACAAGATTTATTCAACGATCAATATTCTCGGACTAAGCTTAGGAATAGCAGCGAGTGTGTTGATCGTTGTTTTTGTAGCGGACGAATTGAGCTATGACAAGTTTCACCCTCAAAGTGAAAATCTCTACCGGGTAGATTTCAATGGAAAACTGAATGGTAATGAGTTTAATATGGCCCTTACGGGAGCTCCGATGGGGCCTGCAATGGCTGAAGAAATTCCTGAGGTAGAAAGTACTCTTCGGGTAGGTTTTTGGGAAACTGTACCCATGCAGTATGAAGATTTGACCTTTACAGAAGGGCATATGCTCGTTGTGGAGAAAAATTTCTTTGATTTTTTCGGCTATGAATTGATTCAGGGTGACCCAGCCACAGCATTGGATGGCCCGAATAAGGTGGTCATTTCAGAAGATAACGCCAGAAAATATTTTGGTGATGAAAATGCAATAGGAAAGATCCTCTTAAGAGGATCTGGTAAAACTGCCACAGAGGTAACTGGTGTTGTTGCTAATCCTCCAACCAACTCGCACTTGACTTATGATATGATCCTTTCTGGTGACAGCTGGGAGTACATGAAAAATGAGCAGTGGTCAAGCAATAATCTTTATACCTATTTCAGAACCTATCCGGAGGTAGATATGAGTAATGTCAAGGCTTCTTTGGATGGCTTTATAGAGAAGTACTTCGGCCCTGAGATACAGCAGTTTCTTGGTTTTTCTATGGACGAACTTAGAGCTCAGGGAAACAATGTGGGCTATGATTTTATGGCGGTCGAGGATATTCATTTGTATTCTCAATTGTCTGAAGAGCCAACTACTCCTGGTAATATTCAGTACCTCTACATCTTCGGAGCCATCTCCATTTTCATTATCCTGATTGCCTGTATCAATTTTATGAATTTGGCAACGGCCAAATCCGCTAATCGGGCTAAAGAAGTTGGCGTTCGTAAAACGATTGGTGCTAGCAGAGTACCCCTGATGGGCCAGTTTTTAGCTGAATCTATGATTTATAGTTTCCTTTCTGGCGCTGTTGCTCTAATATTTATTTTGATCGCTCTACAACCATTTAATGCCCTTTCCGG
>CAZLUY010000092.1:0-2571 GCA_964562785.1 uncultured Limnohabitans sp.
CCGCACTTACAAAGGGATGTTCAGATGTTGGTTTTTGGCCATGCAGGGTATCCTGTAATCGTTTTTCCTACATCTAAAGGATCATTTCATGAGAATAGAGATATGGGGCTTATTGAGTCCGCTTGTTGGTTTATCGAGCAGGGTCTAATCCAGATCTATTGTCCCGAGAGCAACGATGCTCAAAGTCTCTACAATAGAAATATTCGTCCACATGATAGAATTCAGAATCATGTGGCTTATGATAAGATGATCTGCCACGAAATAGTAGAAAGAATCCGTCTTAATACGGCAGTTGCAAAAGTTGTGGTTGCAGGTGGTTCCTTCGGTGGATATCACGCAGCTAACTTTGCATTCAGACATCCAGGTTATGTAAGTCACATGTTCAGCATGTCAGGTGCTTTTGATATTCGGGATTTTATGGATGGGTACAACCACGATGATGTTTACTACAATAGTCCCTTAGAGTTTTTGCCAAACCTCCAGGATCAAGAGCTTTGGAATATGGATATCGTTCTTGGAACTTCCAATTGGGATATTTGCTTTGACGCCAATCTGAAGATGGCTGAAGTGCTGAAGAATAAAGGCTTGCCTTATTGGTTGGATATAAGACAAGATCAGGAACATGACTGGCCTTTGTGGATAGAAATGTTTCCTCATTATCTATCACGAATTAAGTTCGATTAACACTATATTGAAGAGATTATTTTATACCAAGATTTATGAAAAAAGTCGGAATACTTTTCGGAATGGAGGATACTTTTCCTCAGGCATTCATTGACAGAGTGAATGAGCTAGAAGGGTCAAAAATTGTGGCCGAGGCGGTTCAGATTGATAAGGTTGTTCAGAACAAGCTTTCTGATTACGCTGTAATCATTGATCGTATTTCTCAGGATGTCCCTTTTTACCGGGCTTATTTGAAAAATGCAGCCTTGACAGGTACGGCGGTGATCAATAACCCTTTCTGGTGGAGTGCAGATGATAAATTTTTTAATAATGCGCTTGCGGATCAATTAGGAGTGCCACTTCCAAAGACCGTTCTTTTACCGTCTTCTGAGCATCCTACGGATACAACTGCTAAATCTTTCAGAAATCTAAAAGCACCATTGGATTGGGATGGTATGTTTGAGTACATCGGTTTCCCAGCTTATATGAAGCCTTATGCCGGTGGTGGTTGGAAGAATGTTTATCGCCTGGAGAACAAGGAAGAATTCTACGCCAAACATCCAGAAACTGGTCAGTTGGTTATGCTGCTTCAAGAGGAGATCGTTTTCGATGAATATTTCAGAGTGTATTGTCTTGGAGGTAAGTCTGTACGTATCATGCAATACGAGCCTAGAAATCCTCACCATTTGAGATATGTTGTTGATGGGGCGCCTTCTTCTAAGAAGCTTCTTGCTACTGTAAAAGACTACACAAAGCGTCTTTGCCATGGCTTAGGTTATGACTTCAATACTGTCGAGTTTGCCGTAAGGGACGGTATCCCATACGCGATTGACTTTGGAAACCCTGCACCAGATGCAGATGTGAATTCAGTCGGTCAGGCCAATTTTGACTGGGTAGTGGATGAGGCAGCTAAAATGGCGATCAGATATGCCAAGGCTCAAAAGCCAGGAAAGATCAATTTGACTTGGGGTACCTTTATGAAGGGTGCTGTTGAGCAGGCTAAAAGATTCTAGTAAAAGCCTTGACCACTATGGGAAACAGTAAAAAGCTCCCCGTTTTTACTTTAGGGGTGGAGGAAGAATATCAGATCATAGATCCTAATACAAGGGATTTACGATCTCATATGTCGAAGATTGTAGAAGGAGGAAAGATCCACCTTAAGGAGCAAGTGAAGGCAGAGATGCACCAATCCGTTGTGGAGGTGGGTACTAATGTTTGTCAGAATATTAAGGAGGCAAGAAAGGAAGTTACCTTTCTTCGCCAACAGATTAAAGAGCTTGCAGGTAGACAAAATTTATTGGTTGGAGCTTCTGGAACTCATCCATTTTCAAGGTGGCAGGACCAGCTAATCACAGATGAGGAACGTTACCATCACATTGTCAATGAACTTAAGGACATTGCGCGCTCAAATCTCATTTTCGGTCTTCATGTACATGTGGGAATAGAGGATAGAAAAACAGCCCTTCAGTTGATGAACCAGGCTTGCTATTTCCTCCCTCATATCTTTGCATTGTCAACTAACAGTCCATTCTGGGCTGGTAGGGATACTGGTTTTAAAGGTTACAGAGCAAAGATCTTTGCTAAGTTCCCTAGAACTGGTCTTCCTGAATACTTCGATTCAGTTCAGTCTTATGACAACTTCCTTGAGACTCTTGTCAAGACCAATTGTATAGATAACCCTAAGAAGATTTGGTGGGATCTAAGAATGCACCCATTCTTTAGTACCATTGAATTTAGAATCTGCGATGTTTGCCTCACAGTGAATGAAACCATATGTATTACGGCAATCATTCAAGCGGTGGTGGCCAAACTATACAAGTTGCTTCAGGTAAATACCAGCTTTAACATTTATAGAATCGCACTAATTCGTGAAAATAAATTTAGAGCAGCCCGATATGGAATTGATAG
>CAZLUY010000093.1:0-1660 GCA_964562785.1 uncultured Limnohabitans sp.
CCATAATGATTCAAAGAATCTGGGCCACCAGCCAATCCTCTCTTTTCCTGTATGAGGTAGTTAGGAGTGATAGAAAAAGCATCTCGGTGTTTTTGTTTGTCACGGATCAATGTACATCCAACCTCATATGGAACATAAAACCATTTGTGCAGGTCAAAGGCAAGGCTTTCTGCTTGTTCAATGGCTCTTAGCCTTTCAGCGTATTCAGGGTCAAGCTTTGCCAAAGCTCCATAGGCCCCATCCACATGAAACCACAAATTGAATCGCTTACAAATGGTTAGAATTTCGTCTAGTGGATCCGTTGCTCCGGTGTTGACGGTTCCAGATGTTCCAACTACACAAAAGGGCAAAAGTCCTTGGGAAATATCCTTGCCAATTTGCTCCTCAAGCAGATCAGCTCTCATCTCAAAGGAATCATTGACTGGGATTTTTCTTACATAATCTGATCCGATACCAATTATTTCAGCCGCTTTTTGGATACAACTATGAGTCTCTGTGGAACAGTATAGGATTAATTGGCCATCAACATCTTTCAGTCCTTTTTGCCGGATCTTTTCTTCCTTGAAGGAATTCCGGGCAACAGTCAAAGCGGTGATATTGGCCATGGAACCTCCACTGACAAGAATGCCTGAAGCATCCTCTGGAAAACCCATCATTTCCTTACACCAATTAATCACCTGCTGATCCACATACATGGGAGCATGCTCTCCAATGGTCACATTAGGATTCATCCCCGAGGCCATCAAATCGGCGAAGCTTCCCAAGGGCGTCCCCGTTCCCTGAATCCATGCATAAAATCGAGGATGAACATTCCCTTTGTTATAGGCGAAAATGAACTTCTTAAACTCCTCATAAACGGATTCCGGAGATTTCCCTTCTTGAGGAATTTCTTCATCAAAATGACTTTTAACCTCCTCTGGAATTGGTCTCCAAATAGGCTGGTCATGAATCCCCTTCCAATAATTTATCAAGTCATCAATCATCTGATGACCTACTTCTCTCATGCCTTCCCAATCCTGCGGATCAAGGGTCTTATTCTCGAATCGCTTTTCCTCGTTCTTATTCATTTCAATCAACAGGAATTAACTCCAAACTATAAAAATCACCTACTCCGTCAGATGGCATAGTAAGTGCTCTTAACACAAGGTTTTGACGCCCAGGTTCAAGGCTAAGGCTACCCAGTTTTACTTTCTTCCAGGTCTGCTCCGGTGCCTCTTTTCTGGGTATTCGGTTCACGCTCGGAATCACTTCTCCTGTAAACGATTCCTCAATCCTAATATTCAATTGGCTCAACTCCGAGTAAAGCTGAAGGTCACTTGGCACTTGTTCGTCTTCGACTGTGTAACTCAGCCACACTTCAAACTGTCCCTGATCCAGCACATTCAAGTCCCAATAAATACTATCATTCATCGATTTCCATTCTGTCAACCAATCCTGAGCCCATCCATGGCCTTCAAAGAATGAAATCCCTTCGGTAAACCGGGCTTCATAGCCCGGTAGCAAAATTTGTGGGCTTTGTGCAGAAATAGGAATCGGCCTCTCCATTTCAATTTTAGAGGTTACATCGGCCCACCAGGCATCATACCTGGTCTTCAGTTCTTCAACCAACTCAGGTTTGGAAGAAGCCAGATCTTCTTTTTGGTTAGGATCAGAACTCATA
>CAZLUY010000094.1:0-2657 GCA_964562785.1 uncultured Limnohabitans sp.
TGATGCTTACGGATTGTGGGTACAGAATCGGATCAACCTATTATATATCCCATTGAATCTCTTTTTTTGGACTGACCTGCTTTTATATGTCAGGTTATTCAATTGGAAGAACAAGTTCGGTTCCTTGGTTTCCCATTTCCCTGAAGCTTTAGCGAAATGGGAGATTTGGTGTTCGCTTGGTCTTTTCCAATCAGAATTAGGAGCGAATGGTCAGGTATTGACTGAAGTATCTGGAGTGTCAGGAAAAGATATCAAACATCCACTTTTGGATCAGTCTGAAGCAGTAGGCAATGATTTTGGGCAGGATGATTCTGTCATTTTGTTGACTGGAGCTAATATGAGTGGGAAGACAACCTTTATGAGGACTTTGGGGATTAACTGTGTTTTGGTCAACCTTGGCTTAAGACCTTTCGCAGATGAATTCGGTTTTGGCCCCTTTCAGCTCTATACCAGCATGAGAAATACGGATAATCTTGGCGAAAGTGTCAGTTCTTTTTATGCAGAGCTCAAAAGAATAAAGACCTTAATCGATAGAGCTGAAAGTGGAGAACCTCTTTTCTTTTTGCTGGATGAAATTCTAAAGGGAACCAACACTGAGGATAGAGTGGCTGGTTCTGAAGCTCTAATTGCCCAAGTTCTTGAAACGAAAGCCCTTGGGATTATCAGTACTCATGATATTGAACTGTCCAAAATGGGAGATAGCAACACAAGGGTAGATAATTTCAGTTTCCATTCGGAAGTGAAGGATCAAACCATAGATTTTGATTACAAATTGAAAGCAGGACCTTGCCCAAGTTTCAATGCACATAAGCTGATGGAACTTATGGGGATTCGATTTGAATCCTAGCTTTTACCATCGAGTATTATCTTGTATTTTTGATCTTTCTTTGAAAAATGTCAGATAAATCACCTAATCAGATTCTCGGAGTGCTTGGTGGAGGCCAACTAGGTCGAATGCTTATTCAATCCGCCATCAATTATAATCAGGACATACATATTCTTGACCCAGATCCTAATGCACCTTGTAAGGATATCGCACAAAAGTTTCAGGTCGGTTCCTTAAAGGATTTTGATACAGTGATGTCATTTGGAGAGGGGTGTGATGTGGTCACGGTTGAAATAGAAAATGTCAATACCGATGCTTTGCAAGCCCTTGCGCATAAGGGGAAAAAGGTATTTCCTCAACCTCATATTCTTAAGCTAATCCAGGATAAGAGAGAACAGAAGAAGTTCTACCAGGAAAATGGAATTCCCACAGCTGAGTTTATCTTGACTGAAAACAGAGCTGAAGTGAAGGCCAATTCGGACTTCCTACCCGCCGTGAATAAGCTAGGTAAAGAAGGCTATGATGGTCGGGGAGTTCAGATTCTTCGTGATAACGAAGACCTGGAAAATGCATTTGATGCTCCTGGTTTATTGGAAAAGCTGATCGATTTTGATCGGGAGATCGCTGTAACGGTAAGTCGGAATGAAAATGGAGACTTGATCGCTTATCCGGCAGTAGAATGTGCATTTCATCCAACAGCTAATTTGGTTGAGTTCCTTTTTGCTCCGGCGCAAATTGATAATCAGATAGAAGAGCGAGCTAAGGAAATAGCCAAAGCTGTTATCCTTAAACTAGATATGGTTGGGATTTTAGCTGTGGAGATGTTCGTGACCAAAGAGGGAGATGTATTGGTGAATGAAATCGCCCCTCGGCCTCACAATAGTGGACACCATACCATTGAAGCGAATTATACCTCTCAATTTGAGCAGCATTTGCGCTCAGTGATGAATTGGCCCCTAGGTAATCCTGATCTAAGATGTCCCGCTGCTATGGTTAATTTGCTTGGAGAGGAAGGGCATACTGGTGAGGTGATGATTGAAGGCAAGGAGGAAGCCCTGAATGAAACAGGTGTTTACATTCATATGTACGGGAAGAAAGTAACCAAGCCATTTAGAAAGATGGGGCATGTCACTGTCTTAGATGACAATGTGGATAACCTTAAGAAAAGGGCCCAGAGAATTAAAGAACTTATAAAAATAAAAGCACAATGAAGCCAGTTGTTGGAATAATCATGGGCAGCCAATCAGACCTCCCAATCATGTCAGAAGCAGCTCAATTCCTGGATGAGCTAGGGGTGGCATATGAACTTACTGTGGTTTCTGCTCATCGCACACCTGAAAGAATGGTTGATTACGCCAGATCCGCTAGGGATAGAGGGATACAAGTCATTGTTGCTGGAGCCGGTGGGGCTGCACACTTACCGGGAATGGTGGCATCTTTGACAAGCCTTCCGGTAGTAGGAGTTCCTATTAAGAGTTCAAATTCTATTGATGGCTGGGATAGTATCCTTTCAATACTTCAGATGCCAGGAGGAATTCCCGTAGCGACAGTGGCCTTGAATGGTGGAAAAAATGCGGGCATTCTCGCTGCTTCCATAGTAGGTGCCGCTGATCAGGAAGTAGGAGAGAAAATGGATCAATACAAAAAGACTCTCAAGGAGAAAGTGGAGGCTTCAGCTAAGAGTATTGAGGAGAAGGGATGGAAGGAGATTCTCAATAAGTAATCAAGGTTTGAAAAAGGGAAAGAGTGTCAAGTTCTGGGTAGGGGCAGCGGATTGGGATATTCCGTTAGGGATTTTCATCCTTCTGATAGTGATTACTCTGGTCCTAAT
>CAZLUY010000095.1:0-1561 GCA_964562785.1 uncultured Limnohabitans sp.
TGGTTTGAAGGATTGCTTATGCTTGTTTTTATCGGAATGGTAGGATTGGATATTTGGTCTGGTACCTATGCGATGCTTCCTTTTCATGCCATGCTTGCTATTGGTTATACATTAGTGTTCTACACTTCCTTCAAGTCTTACGGCTTAGCGAGATAATGAGCAATTCACAAAATCCTTCGCCTATTATTGATGTGATTATTCCTGCATTTAACGAGGAAAAATCCATTGGGCATGTCATTGCGGACATACCGAGTTTAGTCCGCAATGTGGTCGTGGCTAATAATAACTCCACGGATAAAACATCAGAAGTCGCTACTCAAGCTGGTGCACAGGTTGTCCTCGAACCCCAAAAGGGGTACGGCAAAGCATGTCTTACTGCAATGGATTGGATTAGGAATCAAGAGGTACAACCAGACATTGTCGTCTTTCTTGATGGGGATTATAGCGATTATCCAGACCAGATGATTAGTCTAATAGAACCTATTCAATCACAAGGGATTGATATGGTCATTGGTTCACGTGCTTTGGGAGACAAGGAAAGAGGTTCCATGACGGCTCCTCAGGTCTTTGGGAACTGGTTAGCAACAACTATGATGCGATATATGCAGGGAGCTAAATTTTCAGATTTGGGCCCTTTCCGAGCAATTAAGTGGGAAAAGCTTCTATCCATTGGAATGAAGGATGAGGACTTTGGCTGGACAATAGAAATGCAGATCAAAGCACATAAAGCTGGTCTTTCTTACACCGAAGTCCCAGTTGATTACAAAAAAAGAATCGGCGTTTCTAAAGTAAGTGGAACTGTCAAAGGAGTAATAGGAGCTGGCTATAAGATTATTTTTACCATTTTTAAATACTGGTAATAAATCCTCTTATGAAAAAGAATCTACTGATCCTGCTGGCTTGTATCACCTTTGCCTGCCAGGAGCCAGCAAGAATGGCAGTTGGCGACACTGAATTTGCCACACATTGGTATCAAGGCAAGGCGGAGATAAACGTCTATGAGTTGGATCAAATCAGATATGGTGAATCCAGAAAAGGTAAATCAGTGATGATCTTTGTTACGGAAGATTTTTCGAAAAAAGGACATGTGAAGTTAGATGACCCCGCAGCCAACTCATCAGATGCAAGAAAAGTCCTCAAGTTAAACAAGACCAGAAGTTTCCAGACTGGGGTATATCCCTACCAAACCATGCTCTCTATTTTCACTCCGGTCTATGAAAATTTGAACTCACCCAAGGTGGTAGCTTCCATGACTGAGTGGTGTGGACAATCATTCACCCAAATGAATTGGAGAAATAGTGGCTATCGCATCAACCAGTTCTCATATTTCGAGTCAGAAGGCGATGTGGAAGTCAAGGTAAATGCAAAAAGCGAAGATGAGCTATGGAACCTTATTCGCTTAAACCCAGAACTCATCGAAGAAGGTGAAATTTCCTTGATTCCAGGATTGATCTATCAAAGATTCTCACATGCAGAATTAAAGAAGCAAAAAGCTCAGATATCTAAGTCAACGGTGAGTGCAGAAACCTCAGAGCTCAAAGTTCAATATGAAGATTTAGGG
>CAZLUY010000096.1:0-1786 GCA_964562785.1 uncultured Limnohabitans sp.
CTAGCCTTAAAAAGGGGCAATTCATTGAAAACATTACCCTTGAAGAAGCGCTAGAACTTTTCAAACTCCCAAGAGACGTAGGCATGTTTGAAGACAAAAAGATGGTTGCGGCCATTGGGCGATTCGGTCCATACATTCGGCACGATGGATCATTTGTTTCCATTCCAAAAGAATATGATCCGCTGAGTGTAACCGAGGAAGAAGCGATCGCGTTGATCAAAGCTAAGCGTGAAGCAGACGCAAAAAAGCATATCAAAACCTTCGATGAAAATCCTGAAATCCAATTGCTGAATGGACGATGGGGTCCGTATATCAAGTTTGGTAAGAAAAATTATAAGATTCCGAAAGATCGTGTGGCAGAGGAATTGACCTATGCCGAAACCATAGATATAATTGAAAATCAGCCTGAGCCAAAAAGACGAGGCAGAGGTGGTAAAAAGAAATAGTTTTGTCAAATCAAATTAGAGGGTTAGGAATTTATAAAGTAGCTATGTTCCTAGCCCTTTTTTTATGTCTTAGCCTTTCAAGCTTTGGACAGAATAACTTTACCGGAAGTATTGTCCAAGCTGACGATAAAGCACCTGTCCCCTATGCAACTGTCTATTTAAACAATACCACATTCGGCGTTGCTGCTGATGAAAATGGCCATTTTGAATTAGACATACCCGATGGAAGCTACGAAGTATTGGTGAGGCTTCTTGGCTACGAAACTTTGACTTTTACCATTAATACTGAATCATTAGCCAAACAAGGCTATAGAATTGAATTGGTGTCAGATGAACAGGAATTGGATCTGATAGAAGTTGAGGAAGAAAGACCAGAAAGTTGGTATAAAAACCTCAAGACCTTCAAAAGTAATTTTTTGGGCTATTCATCAAACGCCAAGCAAACCGAAATCATTAATGAGAAAATCCTCATAATGGATAATGAAAGTTCGCCTGGACAATTAATAGTCAAAGCTCGAGATGCCTTAGACATCTACAATCCTAACCTTGGTTATCGAATTAGCTACATACTGAGTCAATTTGTTCTGTCACCCAAGGAAGGTAAAATCGTGTATGCGGGAAACTCACTTTTCCAAAGTGATACAACCTTAAAAAAGAGCCAACTTAAACGAATCGAACGGAATCGTGATTTAGCATACTACGGTAGTATTCAGCATCTGATGCAGTCTTTGTATTATGGCAAAGCCTTGGAAGAAGGCTATATTTTCAAGGAAATCAGAAGGATTCCAAATCCAGATCGCGCTTCAGATGAAGCCATTGCTGAAGCAAGAAAGGAGTATACTGAAACTGCTGATCCGGATAAGAAGGACTCCCTTCGCATGTTTTTCATGAGTGAGGTAGACAAACCCAAAATTATTCGTCAGCTAATCGATGTTGAGATGAATCCTTCAGAGTTTGTGAGAACCGATGAAAATGGAAAAGTCTTTCTACAAATAAATGACCTAATACAGGTGATTTACACGAAAGAAAAAGAAGAAAGGAATTATGTGGGATCAGCAAATACAAGCAGAATAGGTTTCCAAAAAAGTATTATTGACCAATTAAATCCTGAATTTGAAATCTATTCTAATGGCAACTATTCAGACACCTATGGATTAATGTTTGAGGGATATATGGCCTGGGAGAAAGTCGCAGATTTAATGCCTTTGGATTATCTACCTGCAGATATTCCCTGGAGATGATTTAATGTAGATTCCTATGAAAAATAGACTGGTGGTACTTTCTGGTGCAGGGATTTCAGCTGAAAGCGGAATTAAAACTTTTCGTGATAGTGGAGGACT
>CAZLUY010000097.1:0-10736 GCA_964562785.1 uncultured Limnohabitans sp.
TGGTCGATAGAGACAGAAACCCAAAGCCTGCCTTGGCAAGAGTTAAGAAAGCTTTTGAAGAAATGCCTTATAAGGAGGGGGACGATTCGCCTTTCATCTCAGTTATAGTCTGTTCGTACAACGGGTCTAGAACTATCAGGGATACCTTAGAGGGATTGCAAGGATTAGAATATCCGAATTACGAGGTGATTGTGGTGAATGATGGTTCTACAGATAACCTGGTGGAGATAGTATCCCAGTTCGATGTGAATTTAATTAGTACAGAAAACAGGGGCCTGAGTAGCGCTAGAAATACAGGATTGTATGCTGCAAAAGGCGAAATAATTGCATACATAGATGATGATGCATTTCCAGACCCAAAATGGCTGACCTATCTAGCATCGGTATATTCTAGCTGCGATTTTGTAGGGGTTGGAGGCCATAATTTACCTCCAAAGGAAGCGGAATTGACCTCTCAATGCGTAGCAAATTCGCCAGGAGGACCCTGTCATGTTTTAGTTGACGATGAGGTGGCCGAACATATCCCCGGCTGCAATATGACTTTCAGGAAGTCAGCTTTAATAGAAATCGGTGGCTTTGACCCCATTTTTCGGACTGCGGGCGATGACGTTGATGTTTGCTGGCGAATTCAAGAAAAAGGATACAAAATAGGTTTCCATCATGCTGCATTCGTCTGGCATCATAGGCGCACTTCCCTGAGAACTTATTGGAAGCAGCAAGAAGGTTATGGAAAGGCAGAAGCTTTACTTGAAAAAAAATGGCCACATAAATATAATAGCCTTGGTCATTTAAGCTGGAGAGGGCATATCTATGGAACTGGTTTGACCAAAGCAATCTATCCCAAAAAGCGTAGAATATTTTATGGAAGCCAAGGTTCTGCCTTGTTCCAATCGGTATATAACGACTCCTATAACTCTTGGAGTAGCATATCCATTATGCCTGAATTCTACTTTATCATTGCCTTTTTTGGAATAGTTTCTCTTTTTGGATTTGAGCTTCCTTTGTTCGCATTGGCATCGCCAGTCTTCTTTTTGGTTTTTGGAGTGATGATTTTTCAGTCTGCTATTTCTGCGAGTAGGGCGATTAGAAAAAATAAATCCATACCAAAGAACCAAAAATTTAAAGGGTTCTTGATTACTACCTATATGCACTTTATTCAGCCTTTGGCAAGGCTGAGAGGACGCTTGAGAAATGGCTTATCACCCTCACGAGGAGGACTCTCAAATTTAAAGTATTTGAAAAATTTCTCCTTAATTCCTCAGCAGGTAACATCGTGGTCTGAGAAATGGCTGGAACTATCAGAATTTCAGGGGATGGTGAAGGATGAACTACTGAAAAGAAAGCTCAAAGTGAAAAATGGAGGAGATTATGACCGTTGGGATCTCGAATATAAGATAGGGCCATTTATCTCAGCGAGAGCTTTGTTCACCGTAGAAGAGCACGGAATGGGTAAACAATATTTCAAGATCAAACAATGGCTAAAAATCAAAATTTACCCGGAAATCTTTCTTATCGGTCTTGCTCTAGTAACTTTTCTAGCGTTCAGTTTTAAAGCCTATGTCAGCTTAGCTTTCTTCGGTTCAGCTTCAGTTCTTTTGTTATTAAAGATCATCGCGGATGCCAGTTATATCCTGAGAACTTTTAAAATTACGATAGAATCCATTGCTAAAAACCTTAATGAGGAACATGAAAAACACGGTTCAATGGATCCGGAAGGGCCAGAATTAGATGAAAATCATTTCGAGCAGTTTGAGGTAGAAACGACCTGATGAAATGAAAAATATTAATATTCTAAGGCGGTTGTTCAACGCTCTTATTCCTTATAAATGGAAACTTTTAGTATTAATATTTATTTCAATTCTCGGTGTAGTTTTCACGGTAATTAAGCCCTTACCGGTGAAAATTATCATCGACAACGTTCTTCTTAATCAAGAGTTTCCTTCATTCATCTCAGAATTTTTCCAATCGTATAATTTGGGCCAAACTCAAAACGACCTACTCTTTCTGAGTTTGACCCTGATGCTGATCATTGTTCTGGGAGAGATTTTACTAACGTATCTATCCTTTCTTTTGGTGACAAAAATTGGAATTGGTTTAGTATATGATCTGTCATTAAAACTCTATCAGAAGTTCCAGTCTCTTTCGTTGAGCTTTTACGCAAAAAATCAAATAGGAGACCTTTTGCAAAGATTCAATGGGGACATTTTTGTAATGTACCTCTTAGTCGGCCAGATTGTCCTTCCAATAATTTCTTCCCTTCTGGTATTAGCAGGAATGTTTTATGTAATGATGCTTATCGACGTGACGTTAGCATTGATTACTATATCCGTGGTTCCATTCCTGGTAGTCGCTCTATTCATAGTGAATAAGCCTATGAATAACTCCACCTTAGAGCAATATTCAAAACAAGGTGAACTTGCGGGTTTCGTCCAACAAGCGCTTGTATCCATGCAGGTGATCCAAACTTTTGTTCGGGAGAATTTCATGTATGACAAATTACGATTCCTAGCCACACGCTATAGAAGGGCCTATTATAAAGCCGTCACCATAGGTGAAAGTTATAATCAGTCAGTTAAACTAATCACAGGACTCGCTTCGGTAATTCTGGTCGGGATAGGGGCATATAAAGGCCTGGATGGAGAGCTCTCCCCCGGAGACCTCTATGTTTTCCTCGGCTATATTACTGCCATTTATGGACCTGTCACTTCTCTTTCCACTGCTGCTGGAACTTCAGTCTCCATCGCCGCAAGAGCAAGCAGGATTTATGAAATTTTGGATTCCAACGAGGAAGTTATCGAAAAAGAAGACGCCCGGGAATTAAAAGTTAAATCTTGTCTGATTGAATTTTCAGACATTTCCTTTGGATATAATAGATACAAGGAAGATGAACATTGGGTACTTCAAGATATTAATTTCCAAGCCTCTGCTGGAACTGTAACAGCGATAATAGGTACCACAGGAGCAGGTAAGACTTCTTTAATTTCTTTAATGAGCAGATTTCACGAGCCCTGGAAAGGGGAAATCAAAATAAACGGAGTCCCCATTTCTGATTATCAATTAAAATCACTGAGAAGTAATATCTCCATGGTATTGCAGGACCCCATATTATTTCCGGTAAGTGTGGCTGAAAACATCAGGTTTGGTAATCCTAATGCAAGTCAAGAAGAAATAGTCAAGGCAGCTCAGCTTAGCGAAGCTCATGACTTTATCATGAAACTACCAAAAGGCTATGACACTATGGTAAGTGAAGCGGGAGTCTCTCTGTCTGGGGGCGAAAAGCAGCGCCTAACCCTTGCCAGAACCTTTATTATGGATAATCCAATCGTCGTTTTAGATGAACCTACGTCTTCGGTAGATGCAATTACAGAAGGCCGGATATTCAATCGGCTAAAAAAGTATTGCTCTGACAAAACGGTGATCATTATATCTCACCGATTGTCCACGATTAAAAATGCGGATCAGATTCTGGTTTTGAAAGATGGATCATTCTCTGAGATTGGTTCTCATGAAGAGTTAATAGAGCAAAATGGTCTGTACTATAATCTTTTCACCCAGCAAAACATTAACTAGGGAATGAGAGAGAAAAAAATCACGTACAGAGAGTACCATAATTCAGATTTGAAGGCGGTTCTTGATTTATGGGAACATTTTTCCGGTTGGGGAAGGCCAGACGAAGATGAGTTTAAGGAATGGTTGAAAACACCTTTTGGGAAGGTCTTTATTCTTCTAGCGATTGATCATTCAGGAGAGGTAATTGGTCAGGTCTTTTACACTCCGACAAACATTTATCTTGAGGGTAAGAAATTAAGGGGTGTGAAAATTTCATCGCCAATTATTCATAAAGATTATAGATCAGGGAACATTGATATAAAGAGCTCCCTAATCATTAATCTTTTACTGGAGGGGGAAAAAATTTTAAAGGAAAGAGGGATCGATTGGGTATATGCACTCCCTGCAAAAGGCTGGGAAAAAATCATGAAAATAGCCCATATAGCTGGTGCCAGCCCATGGGCTACAGGTCGATATCGGTGCCTAGAAGTAGTGGGTGAATACCCTATATTGAATCAATTAATTTTAAAAGCGCTAGACTCATTCCCTAAAGAATCTAACCTTGTATGGAATAACTTTAAAAACGCCCAAAAAAGTCACTCATTCGTAACGAGAGATTCCAAATGGCTCAAATACAAATGGGGTGGTGATTTAAAAATCGGTTTTTACAATGAATCAGACACCTTGATAGGTTATGCTGTAGTTCAAGAAGATACTGGCTTACTATTGGACCTATCACTAAGCAACACACAGAAAATCGGTGCCTCTATTACCGCTCTTAAAATGTTTCTCGACGATTTCTACAAGAAGGGGAACCAAAGTAGCCCAGGTTTAAAATTTATGGACATTGAATTTTTCCGATCGCACCTTTCAGAAGTAGAGTGCAAAGAATTGGACTATCAATTTGCCTTTGGACTTTCCTATCTCAAAAACCTTCAACCTACATTTGATCAAAAACTTAGTAATTGGATCGTATTTCCAAAAGACTAGTTCAACTCAATTGAAATGTGAATACTTAATTTAATTAGTACCAAGGCAAAACTTCATTACTGTTGAATAAGTCAAAAAAAACACTGTACCCTACCCAATCTGTATCTGATAAATAATGGCTCAATCTAAAGGAACAATAATTATAGGGGGGTTCTTAGGGTTGCTACCGGTTGGAGGCATCGCTTGGCATTACATCCAATATGTGATTGGGTTTCGCCAAATGGGTTATGATGTCTATTATCTCGAGGACACCAGATTACATCCTATCTTTGGAGAAACCTGGAATGATAGTTCTGAAACTATCGCCAAGCTATCCGAACTCATGAAATCTTTTGGTTTGGAGGATCGGTTTATCTATTTGGACGAATTAACACAAAGAGTCTATGGCAAGACAAGAAGACAGTATCTAGAGATCTGTGAGTCTGCAGACATCTTTCTTAATATTTCCTGTTCTAATGTGATTAGGGAAGAATATTCGACAATACCGGTAAGAATCTTATTGGATACAGACCCCATGTTTACTCAGATCCAAATGAAATCAAACCAAGCTTTTACGTCGGAAAAAGGAAGTTTGAATGAGTTAGCTGCGTGGCACACGCATCATTTCACCTTTGGAGAAAATATTTCTAATAAGGACTGTTTGATCCCGAAGGGACCTTACTCATGGAAGACCACCAGGCAGCCCATTTGCATGGATTACTGGAGAAAGGAAGAAAAGTCTAGCCTGGATATGCTCTTCACTACTTTAATGAACTGGAAAGCAGGGAAAAAACTCAATTATGGCGGTGAAGAATGGGGACAAAAAGATGTTACTTTTCCTATTGTTCAGGATTTGCCAAAACTAATACCTGACGCTTCTTTCAAAATAGCAGTTAATCAAACGGCAAATGATGCAAACAAAGAACAGCTTAATCATCTAGTGGAGGTTGGATGGAAAATTATATCGGCTACAGAAGCATCGGGGGATCACTGGACATACCAAAACTTCATAAAATCATCCTGCGCCGAAATTTCAGTAGCTAAAGAAACCTATGTCAAAGCAAAAACTGGTTGGTTTTCTGATAGATCTGCCTGCTATCTGGCTTCAGGCCGCCCAGTAGTGGCTCAGGATACAGGTTGGTCGAAATTCTATCCTACGGGATCAGGACTCTTCTCCTTCTCGAATGAATTGGAGGCACTAGAAGCTATCAGAAAAATTTCTGATGACTGGAAAACCCATTCGGACAAAGCCAGAGAAATAGCAAATGCATATTTTGGCCACGAAAAAGTTCTGGGAGATTTAATTAACTCACTTTGATACGAATTTGAATGTCAACCAAAAAACGAAATTTTAAACTATTAACTCCTGGAGCAAAATTTCCTCATGATTGGTTCAACGGGACCATTCCAGAGAATATTAAAGTCGGTCAGAACACCAAAATAGATTCAACTCACAGTTTTAAAAACTACCATTCAGGATTAGAAATCGGGCTGAATGTAGGCAATAACGTAACCTTCTGGAGAACTTCTTTGGCTGCCAGTGAAAATGGGTATATCGAAATTGGTGACTATTGCTATTTAGCTAATGCCTCACTCGTCTGCTCAGGATGCATAAAAATTGGTTCACGCGTTTTTATCGCTGGAGGTGTAACCATTGCGGATTCTGATTTTCATCCTTTGGATCCGCTGGAAAGAATCAAGGATATTGAAGCTATCTCTCCTATCGGTAATCGGAATTCAAGACCGAGTTTCACAGTGGATCAGGTAACCATTGGCGATGATGTTTGGATCGGACTGAATGCCACCATCCTGAAAGGGGTGAGCATTGGAAATGGTGCCACTATTTATCCTGGGTCTCTGGTTTTAGAAGATGTTCTTCCGGGACAAAAAGTGATGGGAAACCCGGCAAAACCACTAGAATGAGGCGAAATATTAAACAAAACCTAAATAAGTCATTAGGTGGTCAGTATCAAATTCCTGATGATTGGTTCTATGGGAGAGTCCCTCCAAATGTCAAAATAGACAAAGATACTTTTATTGATTCGGCCTATTGCTTTGAAATGTTTCACTCCACTGAGCCGGAAGCATTGATAATGGGTAAGGGTTCGGGACTTTACGACAATGCACAAATAGTAATATCGAAAAGCGGAAAAATATCGGTTGGGGAATTTTGTGTTTTAAACGGAACAACCTTGATATGTTCAGAGAATATTTCTATCGGAAACTATGTTATGGCATCCTGGGGCTCGGTAATCACAGATAATTTCATGGGACAAAACCTTACGACCGAACAACGTGCCTTAATTCTTAAAAACACCGCCAAATCCAGCCTACGTGAATTCCCCCTTTCAGAATCTCTTCCTGTAACAATTGAGGACAATGTTTGGATCGGGTTCGATGCCATAATTTTACCCGGTACACACATAGGTAGAGGTTCCATTATCGGCAGTAAAACCATTGTTTCAGGTAAGATCCCAGAATACAGCGTAATGGCCGGAAATCCCGCCAAACACGTAAGGACACTTTCTCCCACTGATAAAAACAGACCATCCCCGCTCAAATGAAAATCATCCTTTTAGGATATATTGTTCGCGGACCATTGGGAGGTCTGGTCTGGCACCATTTCCAATATGCCCTCGGGCTCAAACTTTTAGGTCATGATGTGCTATTCTTAGAGTTTAGCGATGATTACCCGTCATGCTATAATCCGATCAGCTATGAACTCACCACAGACCCAACCTATGGTCTAAAATTCATTGATTCGATATTTTCAAATCATGATTTGAAACATCAATGGGCGTATTTCGATGGCTATTCAAACCGATGGTTTGGAAAGTCCAAAATGGAGGTTGAAAATTTTTCTAGCAAAGCAGATATTGTACTCAATATTTCAGGGATAAATCAATGGCACGAGCTATTACAAAACATTCCAGTCAAGGCCTTCATTGACACAGACCCATTATTCACTCAAATTCGACTACTTAAAGACCCTGAAAGAAATGCTATAGCTAGGGAGCACGATATATTTTTTTCCTTCGGAGAAAACATAGGGAATACCGATTGCCTCATTCCGAGTTCTCAATATCCATGGAAAACCACACGACAACCCGTAATCCCAAGACTTTGGGACCACCAGAAAAAGCCCACATCCAATGGAAATTGGACCACTATAATGCAATGGGAGAGCTATAAAAATGCGGAATGGGAAGGAAGGGAATTTGGGATGAAATCAGTTTCTTTTAAAGAATACCTCAAATTGCCAAAAATCCAGAATGAATCATTCGAACTTGCCTTAGGTGGTGAGACAGCTCCAAGAAACAAGTTAGAACGTATGGGATGGAGAATTGCAAATCCACTCCAAGTAACCCTAACCCCCGAGTCCTATCAAAAGTACATTGCTGACTCCAAGGGAGAGTGGAGCGTCGCCAAAGAAGGTTATGTCGCAAGCAATAGTGGCTGGTTTAGTGAAAGAAGTGCAGCTTATTTAATGAGTAGCAAACCTGTAATATTACAGGACACGGGATTTTCCAAGTTCATCGAAACTGGTAGCGGATTATTTAGCTTCAAAAGCCCTGAGGAATTGAAGACTATTCTTGAACAAATCCAACTTGATTACAACAAACAGTGCAAGAAGGCCCGTCTTATTGCGATTGAATTCTTTCATTTCGAAAAGGTTCTAGGAAACTTGCTAGATACATTTTAGGTAATCGGTTTTTCCTGATTTGCTCACTCGGAGTCGCCGCAATTCCCCCCTAATTAATTTTTGTGAATAGGGAACTAGTTACTCAAAATGAAACATTTGTATTCAATCATTGCTTCTTTATTTACTTTGATTTTTAACCAAGTTAAAAAGTCTCCGTACTCCTAGTGACCCGACCAACATTTACACATCACAATAGATCCTACACATGATCGCCGTTATCTTTCGAATTCTGCTATTTATCGGATTCCTTTTTGTTATTGACTGGTACTCCTACCAGGCTATCAAAACATCCTTTCCAAATAATTTCTGGGCTAAACTGGTATTCTGGATTTTTTCAATATCAGTTTATGCACTAATCGCATACACCTTTCTCACCTTCAATAGAGAAGTGGTAAGCCCGGCCTTTGGCAATATGGCTTCCTTGTTAATTCTGTCCTTAGTTCCCAAGCTGATCATCCTGGTGGTCCTATTTGGTGAAGACATAGTAAGATTTATCTCTGGCATATTTCAGTCCGGAAGTCGCAAAGGGGATTTCCTGGCTGACAGAAGAAAATTTATTAGCCATACTGCTCTCGTCTTAGCGGCAGTGCCTTTTTTGGGCATCCTGCATGGTGTTTTTATAGGCAAATATCGCTACAGAGTCCTCAGCCACACCCTTGAATTTGATGATTTACCAGATGAGTTCGATGGTATTAAGATTACTCAAATTTCCGATATGCACTCAGGTAGTTTTGACAATAAGAAAAAACTAGAATACGGGATTGATTTGATCAACGAGCAAAAATCTGACATGATTCTTTTCACCGGAGATCTGGTGAATAACACTGCTAAGGAGATGGATCCATGGATAGATACCTTCAAAAAGCTGGACGCCCCAATGGGGAAATACTCTATTCTTGGCAATCATGACTATGGAGATTACGTATCCTGGCCAAATGCAGGGGCGAAAAAAGCTAACCTTGACAGACTTGCTGAAATTCAGTCAGAGATTGGATTTAGGCTATTGCGAAACGAAAATGTACAAATAGAAAAATCAGGAGCGAGCATAGACTTGATAGGAGTAGAAAACTGGGGCAAAGGGTTTGCACAACATGGAGATTTAGAAAAAGCCGCAATGGGACTCCAAGATAAAAGCTTCAAAATTTTGATGAGTCATGATCCTTCTCATTTCGATGAGCAGGTTAAATCCTTTTCAAAGTTTATTCACCTTACGTTGAGCGGTCATACACATGGAATGCAGTTCGGGATTGAAATTCCTGGCTTTGTGAAATGGAGCCCTGTTTCATTCCGCTATCCAAAATGGGGAGGGCTTTATGAGGAGCTTGGGAGATACCTTCATGTCAACAGAGGATTTGGTTTTTTAGCATTTCCTGGTCGAGTTGGAATCTGGCCTGAAATTACGGTGCTAACGTTAAAGCGGAAGTAATTATCCAAACAAAGTAAAACTAGAAGATTTAACACTCAGAAATAGATCTCAATAAATTTGGCGGAATGGTTTAACTATTCTGAAAGATGAAAATTCAAGTCCCTAGATGATATAAAAGCGTCACTAAATTATACCTAGGAATAATTAGATATTACCCTCAGAGGGATGTACTGTGCAAGCGTTGAGTAGGCGCCCTTCAATCGAAATAGGTATCAAAGCCGAAAGGCATCCCCTAAAACTTCTAGGCGGCTCTGATCAAAATAAAAATACTGAACACTAGTTATTGCGCATCAAGGGCTAAATGTCGATCTTAAAAAATCAATCAAAAAGCGAGAAAAAAGAAAACAGAAGGAATTTTATCCGTTTCTAGCCTTTTATTCTCAAATAAAGCTAAGATTCAGCCGATAAAGCTTCATTTAACCAAATACCCATAAAACATCCAAGACATATATGTAATCAGATCCGTATAGGGATTGGTTAGTCAAAATTGTAACAGATTATGTTTGAAAATTATCCAAAAACAAGACCTCCTCTGTCCAAAGGAATTAAGCAGATTTACGATCAACATTATAAGTCAAATCGTGAAGGGGATACACCTGCTTCTGGATTAGCTCAAAGAATGGAACAATGGTTACATAAAAAAGTGAGTTCCGATGTTACTTTCTTTCATGATAAAAGGACCCTAGAAATAGGTGCAGGAACACTGAACCAATTAAAATACGAACAATCTGATTATTATGATATAGTTGAACCCTTCGAAGCTTTGTTTCTCAATTCTTCAGACCTGAAAAAAATAAGAAGCATTTATAAGGATATTGATGAAGTCGATTATTCTAACCAATATGATAGAATCACATCTATCGCTACGTTTGAACATATAACTGACTTGCCAAAAGTTGTGGCAAAATCATGTCTATTATTAGATCCAAATGGTTCATTAAGGACAAGCATTCCCAATGAAGGAACATTTTTATGGACTTTGGCTTGGAAAATGACAACTGGCCTGGAATTCAAATTGAAGCATGGGCTAGATTATGGGAATCTAATGAAATTCGAACATGTGAATACAGCAAAAGAAATAGAAGAAGT
>CAZLUY010000098.1:0-2619 GCA_964562785.1 uncultured Limnohabitans sp.
GTATCAGTAATCAAAGACCAGTTATTGTGCTTACCACTACCATTCAATCCTGCAAATGGCTTTTCATGAAGCAATACTTTTAGATCATGCTTTTCAGCCACCTTACCCATCACATCCATCAAAAGCTGATTGTGATCAGTAGCCTTGTTGATTTCTTCGAAAAGTGGAGCTACTTCAAACTG
This sequence comes from uncultured Limnohabitans sp., assembly GCA_964562785.1. Classification (GTDB taxonomy): domain Bacteria; phylum Bacteroidota; class Bacteroidia; order Cytophagales; family Cyclobacteriaceae; genus Algoriphagus. Next base: position 183 of record CAZLUY010000098.1, read on the forward strand.
TCCTGGAGCCACCTCATTATGTCTGGTGGAAACAGGAATGCCAAGCTTTAAAGCTTCGATTTCAAACTCAACCATGAAATCCTTTACTCTAGTTGGGATGCTTCCGAAGTAATGATCATCCAATTGCTGACCTCTAGCCGGGTTATGCCCAAAAACAGTTCTACCCGCCATTACCAAATCAGGTCTTGCAGAGTAAAGTGCTTTGTCTACTACGAAGTACTCTTGTTCAACACCAAGGGAAGGTTGAACCTTTCTTACATTTCTATCAAATAACTGACAGATCTGAACAGCTGCCTCATTCACTGCATCCATGGAGCGAAGAAGTGGCGTTTTGTAATCCAAGGCCTCCCCTGTATAAGAAACAAAAATTGTAGGGATACAAAGCGTGTTCTCGAAAATGAAAATTGGAGATGATGGATCCCAGGCGGTATATCCTCTTGCTTCAAATGTGGATCGGATACCACCATTCGGGAAGGAAGATGCATCAGGCTCTTGTTGTACCAAGGCAGAACCTTTGAACTTTTCTAATCCTGACAAAGCATCAAAAAACGAATCATGCTTTTCTGCAGTAGATCCGGTAAGTGGTTGAAACCAGTGCGTGTAGTGCGTCACACCCTTAGCTAGTGCCCAGGTTTTGATTGCTGATGCTACTTCTTCAGCGGTCGAAGGGTCGATTTTTGTCCCCTTATTAATAGCTTCTTGCACCTTCTTATATACAGATGGAGCAAGGGATTCCTTCATCTGAGAAGTGCTGAAAGTGTTCACCCCAAAGTAGTCGGAGATCTTGTTTGATGGAGGGGTGGCGATCGTTCTTTCCCGTCCCTGCACCAATGATAAGGCTTGCTGTCTTAATGTTGCCATTTCTGCGTTTGTGGTTTATGGTTTGAATTAAAACCCAAAAATAGAAAAATACTTTACCGAAACATGTTTTTGAGAGTTTTTGATACCATTTTTTCACAAAAACTCACATTTCTGTGTTTTTTTCTCAAAAATCAGCCCCAAAAGCAACAAATATGCAAAAAACACCGAAAAATGAGGGCTTCATTTTTTTGACACCTTTTTACTTAACTTTGCGGCCTGATAATCAAGGAAAATAAAAGTGAAGAAGGTTGCATTTTATACCCTGGGCTGTAAGCTGAATTTCTCAGAGACTTCTACCATTAGCAGACAGTTTGAAGAGAAAGGATTCCAGAAGGTTAATTTTCAGGATTCACCTGAAATCTTCATTATTAATACTTGCTCAGTCACTGAGAACGCAGACAAGAAGTGTAAGAAGATAGTAAAGGAGGCAAAGAAGATTTCTCCTAATTCCTATGTGGCAATAATAGGCTGCTATGCTCAATTGAAACCAAGGGAAATCTCCGAGATACCAGGAGTTGATGCTGTTCTTGGCGCAGCAGAAAAATTCAGACTCATAGAGCTTTTAGATGATTTTGCTAAGGAGCAAGAAGTAAAAGTATTGGCATCAGAAATCAAAGAAGCCACAGCATATACTACGGCATATTCTATAAACGACCGGACACGAACTTTTCTAAAGGTTCAAGATGGGTGTAATTACGGGTGTGCCTTCTGCACCATTCCTCTTGCCAGAGGAAAAAGTCGAAGCGGTAACGTAGACTCTGTAATCAAAGCAGCTAAGGAAATCGCCGAAACTGAAGTTAAAGAAGTTGTACTTACAGGAGTAAATATTGGTGACTTTGGAATCGTCGAAGGAAAGCGTGAAGAAAGGTTTGAAGATTTGGTGAGGGCGATTGACCACGTGGATGGTATTGATAGACTTCGTATATCTTCTATCGAGCCGAATTTGCTTACCAATGAAATTATAGAGTTCGCGGCTGGGTCAAGACACTTTGTTCCACATTTCCATGTACCACTTCAGTCAGGATCCAACACTATCTTGAGGAAAATGGGTAGAAGATACCTTCGCGAATTATATCTGGACAGGGTTGACAAAATAAAAAGCTGGATGCCTCAGGCCTGTATCGGTGTTGATGTAATCGTTGGTTTTCCGGGAGAAACAGATGAGCTCTTCCTTGAGACCTACAATTTCCTTAACGAGCTGGACATTTCTTATCTACACGTATTTACATACTCCGAAAGAGCAAATACAAGAGCAACGGACATGGATGGCGTGGTGCCTATGAAGAAAAGAAGTGAACGCTCTAAAATGCTCCGTATTCTATCGGAGAAAAAGAGAAGAAAATTCTACGAGGATAATCTTGGAAAAACCTTTACTGTCCTTTTCGAAGATGATGTTCAGGACGGAAAGATTCATGGCTTCACCGAAAACTACATTAGAGTAGCGGCCAAGTACGACCCTATGCTTGTGAATGAGCTGAAAATGGTCACCTTGAGCCATATTAATGAATCAGGAAACGTTGAAGTGATAGAACCTGATTTTATTTATGAAAAACACTAGCCGATTCTATTGAATCAG
>CAZLUY010000099.1:0-7308 GCA_964562785.1 uncultured Limnohabitans sp.
CATATCCTCATGGTAAGACCTGCCCATTTTGGGTTTAATCCTGAAACGGCAGAGAATAATTTCTACCAGAAAACTGATTCCAGACCTCAGTCAGAAATTGAAGATTTGGCAAGAGCCGAATTTGATGCATATGTGTCTTTATTGAGGGATCAGGGAGTGAATGTAATTGTTGTGGAGGATACCAAAGATCCGGTTAAGACAGACGCCGTATTCCCAAATAATTGGTTTAGCACGCATCCAGATGGCCGTCTGATTTTATATCCCATGTATTCGCCAAACAGGAGATTGGAACGAAGAAAAGATCTCATCGAAATGCTGATGCAGCAGGGCTTTGCTGTGAATGATATTGTGGACCTGAGCTTTTTTGAGGATGATAATCAGTTTCTCGAGGGAACAGGCAGCATGGTGATGGATCATGATTCAAAAACCATTTTTGCTTGTTATTCTGAAAGGACTCATCCTGTGCCATTGAAATACCTCGCGGATTTACTCGGGTATAGCGTAGTTGGTTTCGATTCAGTCCAGGAGATAGATGGTAAGGTAAGCCCTATCTATCACACCAATGTGATGATGCATGTTGGTTCTGATTTGGCAGTAGTTTGTTTGGATAGTATACCGAAGTTGTCCGAAAGGCAAATGGTTCAGGATAGCTTATCAGCTTCTGGGAAGAAGATTATTCCTATCACTGCCAAACAGAAATTCAATTTTGCTGGCAATATGCTTGAGGTGAGTAATGATGGAGGTGAGAAATTCACTGTGATGTCTCAATGTGCCTTGGATTCTTTGAATGTTGCCCAGATACAAATCATTGAGAAGTACACAACCATTATCAATCCTTCGATTCCGCTAATCGAAAAACTTGGAGGTGGAAGTGCCAGGTGCATGATGGCTGAGGTATTTTTACCCGAGCAGTAAGCTCATTCTTCGATCGTATATAATTCGATCTTTTCATTCCGGCCACGCAACTCTACCTCACCTAAGGCTTTTACCTTTAGGCTTGAATCTTGTCTCAAGGCTTTGATAAATACATCTGAAGCCAAAAGATCAGTCTGATACTGGTTGCACAAACTCTGAATTCTAGCCGTTGTATTTAAGACATCCCCGGAGAAGGCAATGTCCTTTTTCACAACCCCGATTTCTCCAGTGGTAACCTCACCGAAATGAATCCCTGCCTTGAAGCTAGGGGCGATACCATATTTGTCGAGAAATTTGCTTTGCTGATCCAACAATGATTTTTTCATGGCAAAGAAGCACCGAATGGCATTTTCAGCAAAATCCTTTTTCAATCGCCAGGTGATAACTACCTCATCACCCACATATTGATAGATTTCTCCTCCATGATCAATAATCGGATCTGAGATGCTTTCGTAGTATTCTTTCAACATCTGGAAATACCGAATGTGACCGAGTTTCTCCGCATGGGTTGTGGATGATTTCATGTCCAAAAACATATAGACACGCTCTTCAGTCTTGGGTTGGTGATATTCACCGCTAAAAAAATTGATGAATAAAGACTGTCCCATGTTATTGATGACCTCAGAATAAAAGACTGCAATAATGATGGCCAGGGAGTAAAAGCAGATCACACTCCAGAAAGCAAAACTTGAGAAGAAGTTCCATACGTAAGCCATGACTTCTTCTGAAAAGGGGCTGACTCCAAGAGAGATGGCATGACCCGAACAGATGATAATTATCGTGGCCACAATGATGGCAATAATGTAGACCGAGGATTTGAAGAGTAGTGTGAATGCCAAACTCTTTTTTTGAAATCTTCGATTGACATAAAAAACCTCAAAGCTTCCAATCAAAGACCCCACGATGAATGAGGTTAGAATGGAAATACCAATGTTCAAATCATTAGGGTTTCCAGTACTGGGATAAATAGGATAGTCTCCCAATACACCCTTTTCGAGAAGTGCTTGGGCCAGACTGAATATTGCAGGCACTATCCCAAAAGGAAGTACTTGAATGATATTTCTTTTTTGCCGGTAAGAGAGCATTCCGATTTGCCTAAAAGTCTCAAAATCCTAAAAATTGGATCGGATGAATGAGTTCGAAAGGAATATACAAAGGAATGATAATTGACTACTTATCAATGCTTTAAAAAACTACCTGGCTGCTTTACTAAAAAATGCCAGCAAGTTGAATAAAGAGGAGAGTGAGGTTTTTCATTCTCCGTTGCCAAAAGTGATTAGATGACCATCGGGATCAAGAATATCGAAATCTCTCATTTGATAATCCCGATCACCTAAGGGGCTATGAATTTGAACTCCATTTTCCCGACAATCATTATATATTTTCTCAATGTCGTGAACGAATATATACATGAGGCAGCGTTGATCTGGATCGAATTTTCTATTGGGATGAGCGGATAAATGAATGCTCACAATTCCTCTTTTAAGGACTGCATAAGATGGTGGATCCTCCCAGGTAAAGGTGTTTTCAAAACCTAGTTTTCTGGTGTAAAATTCCAAGGAGCTGGCGATATCCTTGACCGGAAAAATTGTCGCCGAGTGGGAGAAGTTTTCAGTAGAGTCTGTCATTTTCTTTTGGTAAAAAGCCTTTGGAAAAGCTTATACCTCAATTTAGAAAAATGTCACGACCCTTTCCTTTACCTCCTTGAAATTTTGGTAAGCACAGATTACGGATTGAAAATCCTCCAGATCTCCCAGATGCTTTAAGGCAAGTGGATTGCCAAAATGAATCAGTATACAAGGTTTGGACTTAGACAATCTTCGAATTTGAAGTAGGCCATCTTCGTCCATTCCAAACTGATTTAATGGTTTATGGCTCGGGGCAAACACTGGTAATAAAATATGCTCAGCTTTTTCTTCCTCAACAAATTTGAGGTTAAAGGAAGCTTTGAAATCCACATCATCTTCTGAAAAGAAGGCCTGATATCCAAGTTTGCCGGAATTGGATAAGTCCAGCAATTTATTCTTATCTATTTCACCGGAGATCACAGAGACATAGCTTGCAGCTAGGTCACTTTGGAGCTTGGAATGACTTTCCCAATCGAAAGTCGGTACGTCAATTTCTTCTGAACTCATCACACCCAAATCTTCCTTCAAGGCCATGACCTTATCAAAGACATTGTTTATCTTTTCTTCTGAGGATTTCTCGGCAATCATTTCAATGCCTTCGATCACATGATCTGAAAAACACAAAATGTCGTTGCCCGCTTCAAAGGCCTGATACTCCAATTCTCCAGGCTCGGGAAACATGTCAGCCACCGCTTTCATATTTAGGGCATCAGATATCACTATCCCATCGAAGCCCATTTCCTCTTTTAGTAAACCTGTGATTATCTCATGACTGATGCTTGCGGGGATATCCTTTCCATCAGTTAACTCAGGGACTGCAAGATGGCCGACCATCACCATGTCTGCTCCCGAGTCAATGCCTCTTTGAAAAGGTTCAAGCTCTTCTGACTTCAACTCTTCCTTAGATTTCCTCAAAATTGGTAATCCCAAATGCGAATCAGTAGCGGTATCTCCATGTCCTGGGAAGTGCTTTAGGCATGCTCCAATTCCGGCTTTCTTTAATCCCTGATGCATGGCCCAGGATAGATCAGACACCTTGTCTACATTATTGCCGAATGAGCGGTAACCTATGACAGGATTATTAGGGTTCGTATTGACATCTGCACAAGGAGCGAGGTTCAGATGGATTCCACATTCCTCCATATCCATTCCCATCCTATATCCGACCTCTTCGGTCCATTTCTCAGCTTCTTCATGAATGGCCCCCAGCGTGATCGCAAAAGGGTATTGTGGTGAGTTTTCCACTCGCATTGCAAGCCCGTATTCACCATCTATAGATATCAAAAGAGGGACTTTGGAAAGCCTCTGGTAGCGATTGATTAGCTCCACAAGTTTTTCAAGGGTACCTGAAGTTTCGAGTGATTCTGCCCTTTTCTCAAAGTTAGCGGCAGCAGAATGTCGGCTGTGAAAAAAGGTAATTCCTCCGATCCCATGTTCGGTGATTAGCCTTTCCATGGCCTGATAATTTTCTTCGGTATCGTGGATGAAAGCCGCAGGTGAAAAGCACTGGGCTACCTTTTGTTTAAGAGTGAATTCCATTCTTAGTTTTCTGCATTTTCCTTTTTACCAAAGTTCTTTGGGTATTTCACCGATGCAGCCATAATGAGCGCAGGGATCATGGCTATTCCTACCCAAATGAAAAATCCGGTGTAGCCCAACCACTCCTGCATATAACCTGATATCATCCCCGGTATCATCATTCCCATCGCCATGAATCCGGTAGCCAAGGCATAGTGAGAAGTCTTATAAATTCCTTCTGCCAGGTAAATCAAGAAGACCATGTAGGCAGCAAACCCGAAACCATAGCCAAGCTGTTCGACAATAACTACTCCTGTGGGGAAGGCTAAGCCTTGTGGTTGCCAATAGGCCAAAGCGATATAAAGAAGGTTAGGCAGGTTTAAGCTAAGAGCCATTGGGATCATCCACTTTCCAAGCCCGTCTCTGGATATGACTATTCCTCCGAGGATTCCGCCCAGCAAAAGGGCAATCACACCTACCGTCCCATAGATTAATCCATAGTCAGTCGTACTAATTCCTAACCCCCCGGTTTCTGTCTCGCCCAGCAAAAAGGGAGAAGCCATTTTTACTAATTGTGATTCCCCAAGTCTGTAGAGTAATACAAAACCAAGAGATAGGGCAATATTCTTCTTAGTGAAAAATGTCTGAAAGACTTGAGAGAAGCTTTTCTTTTCAGCATCCTCACTCTCTTCTGGCTTTTCATCTTCTACTCTCGGCGTAGTAATGAAATTCACAATTGTCAGAATGAGCATCAAAGCAGCCACAATCACCATGGTATAAGACCAGGCTTGTGAATTATCTCCAAAAGTCGTTTCCAGGTAGCCGGCAATAATCACAATCAAACCCTGACCGGTGATCATACCGATTCTATAAAATGTCCCCCGAAGGCCTACAAAAAAGCTTTGTTGATCAGGCTTTAATGCAATCAAATACATTCCATCGGATGCAATATCATTGGTTGCCGAAGCGAATGCTCCCATCCAAAAGAAAGCCAAGGTTAGGAAGAAGAAATTATCTGCAGGTGTAGTCAAACCAACTCCCAGAAAAACGACTGAGAGCACCAATTGCATGGCTAGAAACCATTTCCTCTTAGTTCCAAATAGGTCGACTATCGGACTCCAAATTGGTTTAATTACCCAGGGTAGATAGAGTAAACTTGTGTATAATCCAATGTCTGCATTGGAAACTCCAAGTTTGGTGTACATCACAACGGACACGGTAATGATGATAATGTAGGGAATGCCCTCTGTCAAATAAAGTGAGGGAACCCAAAGCCAGGGGTTTTTCGCTCGGCTGAAACTCATTTTTTACGGATTAGATTTTCGTAAATACTTTTTTCAGAGCCATCAATTACTCTGGCATCTACGACTTTTTTGTAATAGTCCTCAGGTCCAACTCCACCTATTATTGCATAACCATAGCCCATTTCTTTCATCGATTCCAGTGTTTTGATCAAGAGGATTTTTCCAATGCCTTTGCCTCTTTCTGATTCCAAGGTTCCGGTAGGTCCAAAGAAATTCCGCGCTGTTGCTTCATAGCAAGCAAAACCCAGAATATTATTTTCTCTCTGAGCAATCCAGCAAGAAACAGGTTGTCTTCCGAAGGATACATCTACTTCGGACCCCCAGTACTCTCCGAATGTTTCCCTTACCCAATGGATTACGATGTGTTTCTCAGGTGCAATAGGCCTTCTGAAAATTATTCCCTCCTTTTTTGCCAGACTTTTCTCAAGACTCTCAAAAGAAGGGAGATCCTGTAGGCGAACTAGCATGTCTTTCATGGAATGCGGGTTTATGGAATTTGAAAAACTTGTGATGAAATGATTCTACCGAAATGATCAATCCAGCGGATAGCGATGTATTCAGTCTGGAGATTGCTGACTTCCAGGGCCCTGGGCCTGCCAGTTCCGACCCAAACTGTATGTTGTTCTGCTTCTGAAAGTCTGTTCTGAGAATCCGAACCTTGGACCAAAGCATAGCGGATGGCTGGATCCAGTGGCATTTCTAATTGGATTTTGGTCCAGTCACCATCATTCCAAACTTCGGAAATCACGGGCGTTTCGATTCTCACTTCACCTTCAGGATCAAATGAAGGAGGAAGAGTAGGATCATTGTATAATTCAGATTCAAGCATTTGAGCTACATCCTGATTCTTTGCGAAAAGAGATTTTGCCGAGAAGAAAGCATTGCCATCAATATTTGGTAACGTTCGGGTATAGGCGATCTGTTGATTGATTTCGGATGGATTATCCCAAGCCTTATCTGCATTCTCACGAATTTTATAAGGGCCATTACCAATGTAGATTTCCGTGTCATAATTAAGGTTAGACCACCAATCGTTCAACTTCCGATAAGAGGCCAATTCATAATCCATGCTCCAGTATACCTGAGGAATCAAATAGTCAATCCAGCCTTCTCTCATCCAAGTCAATGGATCAGCATAGAGATCATCGTAATTGGTTTGACCTGCTCTGGTTGGTGATCCTTTAGGATCTTTGTCTTGATTTCTCCAAACGCCAAATGGAGATATTCCAAACTGAACCCAAGGCTTGATTTCTTTGATAGAGGAATGAACCATTTGAATTAGGTCATTCACGTTCTGTCTGCGCCAATCTTCAATACTCTGCCCGGAAGCTTTGTATTTAGCATAGCTTTTTTGATCAGGGAATTTCTGGTTTGCGACCTTGTATGGGTAGAAGTAATCGTCAAAGTGTACAGCATCGATATCGTAGTTGCTTACGACTTCTTTTATCACTTCGGTTAGATGATTTTTGACTTCCGGAATCCCGGGATCATAGTAATACTTTGGTCCGTACTTGAGCATCCATTCAGGATGTTTGTTGAAGTCGTGATCCTGGCTCAGTTCTTCTGTTTTTAAATCGAAAGTAGCTCGGTATGGATTAAACCAAGCATGGAATTCAAGTCCTCTTTGATGAGCCTGCCAAATCATCCAGCTCAGGGGATCTTCATTTGTAGCCGGTTTTTCTCCTTGTTGTCCTGTTAGGTATTTTGACCAAGGGGCATAATTGCTTGGGTAAAATGCATCTCCAGCGGTCCTGACTTGAACTATGACTGCATTGAAGTTTAAGCCTTTGTAATAGTCCAAAAGCTTGATGAAATCCTGCTTTTGCTTTTCGTAAGGATCTACTGGTGAATTCGGCCAATCGATATTTACAACAGTAGCAATCCAAACGCCACGGAATTCTCTTGGGATCTCCTTGAGCTCTACATCGAGTGGTTGCAATTGT
>CAZLUY010000100.1:0-6689 GCA_964562785.1 uncultured Limnohabitans sp.
ATCGTCTCTGCCGTACTCATCTTCGGCTTCTTCGCATACGCTTCCTCGTACACTGCCAAGGCCGTCTTGTAGTTCTTCAACGATACCTGATCCTCTGCATAACGCAGCTTGGCCTTCTGTGCCGATAACGGTCCCACCGAACCCAATAGCACGATGGTTACTATACTGAATATCTTAGCTACTCTTTTCATCTTTAGAACCATCTTTGATTTCTCATTACTGCTTTCCTTGGCGTCATGTAGAACCCGATCGAAAACTCATGCGAGTTGTTGCGGTAATCCTGCAACACGTTCAGGTTATGATCATATGCATAGCCGATTCTTAGTCGGTCCGTGGGAAACAACTCGATCACCGCGGCCACCGCATTACGGTTGCTCAGGTTCTCCTGCAAATTGTCATTCCATATCTTCATATTGCTGCGGTATGAGCCGCCTACCCAGATGCGCTCGTAAAACAAGAACATCGCGTTGATATCGTAATTCGTTGGCGCTCCCTTCACTTCCTTGATCAGGAAGCTTGGCTTGAACTTCACTGACTCCCCTAAATCCAACAGATATCCTGCCGTCAAATAGTAGTGAAAATCATGATACGCCAACGCTACATCTTCTTTCTCCAAAGCCTTCTTTCCAATCATGTTATACACACTGAATCCTGCATAAAACTTATCGGTATGGAAAAACAAACCCGTGTTCAAGTTCGGAGTGAACAAGTTAATCGTGCCCTCTGGAATCTCTGAGTCAGGAAAATCATTCGGATCCAATAAGTCCCCGTCGATCGCATACTCACTAACCCCGGCACTCACACCCAAACCTAACCAGCTCTTTCGGCCCGTCTGAATACGATAGGCATAGGTCAACAAGCCGCCAGTCGTACGTGCAGGACCTAGATTGTCACTCATGATCGAAAAACCAAAGCCCATCGACCCCTCATTGGCCGCTAGATCCGCAGTCACAGTGAACGTCTCCGGAGCACCCGGAAAGTTCACCCACTGACTCCGGTACGTGCTCTGAATATAAGGCTCTCCCTTATACCCCGCATAACCCGGATTCACATGCAAACCATTGAATATGTACTGGCTGAACTGTGGCAGCTGCTGAGCACGTAAGCCCAGCATACCACTCACCAATACTAGCACTAGCGCTATACCCGTGATTCTAAAAATTATTCTCATGACACAATTAGTTATCGTCTTTGATTACCTGAATCCATCCCTGGAACACGTGTTCTTCACCTTGAGCATCTACTACAGTCAGTACGTAGAAGTAGGTTCCAGCCACTTGTCCCGGAGCGTTCCAGTCATTCTTATAATTCTCTTGTTCAAGAACATGATCACCAAATCTGTTAATGATCACAATCTCATTACTTACAAACTTATCAAGACCCAGAATCTCGAAAGTATCGTTATTACCATCCTCTTTGCTTGGAGTGATCACGTTAGGAATTCTGAATGGCAGAATCTCATTGACATCATCATCCCTATTATTTGTAGGATCGACTTCTTCTTCCGCTGGATTCACTTCCACAATGTTAGTAATACTTCCAGCATCACCAGCCTTCACAAGTACCCTAATCACTACCTCACCACCAGCTGGGAAGAATGGAATAGTCCACGTGATTCTGTTTCCAGTTACTCCAGGAGTACCTACCTCGATCTGAGGATCACTAACGCTGACTACTTCAGAACTCAAGTAAGTCACAGCTCCTGGTAGATCGTCTACTAATTCTACATCTGTCGCAGGGGTATCACCAACGTTAGTCAACCTAATCTCATATTCGAACTCATCACCCTCGTAGATTTCAGCATCGAAACTGGTCTTCTCTACTGCCAAATCAGCTTGATCGTTCAATAATCTGAAGACCACAAATGCATCGTCCGAATTATTTGGATTTGCCGTCTCTCTAAGAATATATCTCAATCGATACTCTCTAGCTTCATTCACACCTGGGATTAGGCTAAGCTCTCCATTATCATCGATAAGCAAACCTACAACTCCATCAAGTTCTACAAATTCGAAATCAACTAGATCTGGATCTGGATTCACCTGACCGTCGAGAACATCATTTTCAAGGATATTACCAAGTCGACCACCGTAGCTTACGAAGTACTCTCCGAAGTCATCATCATTAGCGATGATCTCATTCATTCCTACTCCAACAGTTGTTCCTCCTGAACCTTCTGCCTCTTCACCAGATACAGCACCTGTACCGGTTACATTGGCAATGTTCTCGATCTGAGTTAGATTCTCAAGGTCCTCTGCGGTCACTACATAAGTACCGGAAACTTCTACACTTTCTCCCATTGGAAGTAGGTCGATAGTCTCATTCAGATCAATCATCTCATCCACTATTACCACATCGATCAAGTCTTCCTCACCAGTGTTAGTTACAGTGATTGTAAAGGTAATCTCCTGACCTATTTCAGTAACCTCGGTCAAATCAGCAGACTTCTCTACCGTAAATCCTGGTACAGGGATGTCAACCGGTAATTCTACAGAATCCTCATCCTCAATCATTTCATCACCAGGAGCAGTTGCCTTAACTGTTGCGACATTCAATAGTGATTCACCTTGAGCATCCTCTTCAGTCACCACATATGTAGTGGTGAATTCTTGAGTCTCACCAGCAAACAAGATGTCAATAGTTTCATTCAATCCAGTTAATGGATCAACAACCTCTATATCTACAAGTGGGGCATCACCAGTATTTCTCACAATAAGTGTGTAGGTGATTTCCTCACCGATAGAGGATACAACATCCTTATCAGCTCGCTTCTCAATCTCAATACCTGGAGTTAGGTCAACATTAACTGTCACCTGATCCTCGGCTTGAACACTCACACCAGATCTGGTCTGTCCACGAACATTCGCAACGTTCAAGATTGGCTCGCCGCTCAAGATATCCTCAAGAGTAACTGTGTATGTGGTCTGGAAGGTCAAGGACTCTCCAGGTGCCAATGTCACATCTGGTCTAGTGAATCTCGTCTTAGGATCTTCAACATTACCATTGGACAATGTCACATTACCAGTGTTAGTCACTACAAGGGTATAATTCAATACAATACCTGCTCTGCTCACAGACTCTACATCTACAGTCTTATCAAGATCAATAGATGGGTTAGGATCAATAACAGTGGTTACCTCATCTTCATCAGTTGGGTCATCACCATCAGGTGAGTCGCCAGTTACGAAGACTGTGTTCAATACAGATCCGTTATCCACATCCTCCTGAGTAACTACATAGTCAGTAGAAATTACCGTAGAGGCTCCTGGAGCAAGCATTCCTGCGTTAATGTCCAATCCAGTCAATGGATCCTGAACCTGAATATCAGACAGTGTAACGTTACCTGTATTGCTTACAGCCAAGCTATAAGTTATAGTCTCACCAGCAAACTGGATGTCAGCACCATTATCAGTCTTCAATACCTCGATTGATGGGTTCTGATCAATCTCAACAAGCTCATCATCTGTGTCGCTCACAACAGTTTGGCCACTGAAGGCTGCCACCGTAGCAACATTCAATATTGATGGATCTCCGTCAAGATCTGCTTGTGTTACTGTGTAAGTAGTCTCAAGTACAACCACCTGAGTTGGTACCATCTGTCCATACAGAAGATCAAATCCTGTTAATGGGTCAGTGATTTTCACACTGTTAAGTGTTGTATTACCATTATTTGTGATTGTCAATGAGTAAGTAATTACATCACCAGCCTCATCCACGATGTCCACATCTGCATCCTTAACTATAGATATTGATGGATTCTGAGGAATCTCAGTCTCTGTACAATCAGGACATCTTGGATCACTAGGAGCATCTACTGGAGTTGGATCCTCAGACACATCCTCAACAGGATATCCATTCGGACCTTCGCCTCTCGCAGTTGCGATATTCAATACAACTCCATCATCTATGTCAGACTGAGTCAGAACATATGTAGCGGAGAATGTATTTGAGTCAGACTCTCCAGCTCCAAGACCATTCAATGGTCCGCCTTGAACATCAACCTTATCATCATCAATAGCGATGTTATTCAATTCAATATCACCTGTGTTAATTACAGTGAAGGTGTAGGTGACACTTTCCCCTACCTGAGCGAATCCATCATTATTCTCATCAGTAAATACGCCATCCTTAAGTACCTCAATACTTGGAGTAACAACCAGTACGGTTACTACTGCCGTATCACAGTTCGTCGGATTAGGGTTAGTACATATTCTATACTCTAAGGTATAGATACCACTTGGAGTACCTGGAGCAACAGAAACAAGTCCTGTATTCACATCCAAGTTTAGAACACCTGGGTTACTTTCAGTGACAAGAGTAATATCAACCAATGTTGTGTTCAATCCCACAATGTCACCCAATTCGTCATTGTCAAGGACATTCACTATGTCAGTGAATCCTAGCTCAGAAATTACTGGCGTACCAGTCATATCATCATCCACTGCAAGTGGAGGGTTAGGGTTAGGATTACAATCAGCAGTAGCATCAGGATACATCACTGCAGATGTTACATCTGGGTTGATCTCAAATCTTACTGTTGTACCTGGCTCTCTAACAGCTGCAAAGTTGAAATCACCCGCTTCCCATTGCTCATTCACAAATCTCCACCCTGGCCACTGAGTACCAAACCCATTCTCATCAACCTCAGCACCTGGGAACAACAATTGTCCCTTAAGTGGCTGGTTCTCAATTCTGGTAATTTCCTGACCATCCTTATCAATCCACACAATGGTAACAGGAGTTGGTCCTGGATCTTCTGGCAACAGTGCCAAGTTAATTCCAGTTAAATCCCATGTGTAATATGGAGCATCCTGTAGACAGAACTCATCGAACTCAGTAAGGAAAAGTCCTACATACGGCACTGTTTCGGTATCCTCATTTGAAACTACCTCATCATCACCGAATTGAGCTGTTGCAAATGCAACGTTAACTACTTCCTCATCTTCTTTCTCCTCTACATCATCCTCAGTAGTGAAGTAGGAAGCCTCAACTTCAACACTCTGACCAACCGGTAAATCTTGATTCAGAGCTGGTATGTTAGGAATCTTATCATCAGTAACCTGAATAGGGCCAGCGAGATCTACATTACCAATATTAGTTATGATGTATTTGTAAACGATTTCCTCACCGATCTCCTCATAGTAATCATTTCCATTAACACCAACACTCACTACATCCTTCTGGATACTAAGACCAGTATTGATAGTAAAGCAAGCTCTTGCCGATGCCTCATCGGAAAGTCTAACAATTACCTCCAGTCCATCAGAATCCTGATCAGGAGACTGCTCAAACTGCTCATCGATAACATCGAATACTTGGGCAGTTGCAGTATTCTCATAGCACTCAGCAGCAATCATTGCCTGAGTAATGGTTATATCTACCTGGAAGCTTTCACTAGCACCAGGTGCCAGTTCAGAAATTGTCCAAACGAAGTCTTCTTTGTCCTCGTCCATTGCGTTAGCAAAGGCAGTTTCATCCGTCACTACAACATCGAACAATGATACGTTTCCAGTATTAGTTACCTCAATCTCGAAGCTTACGATACCATCAAGTTCATCATCATTTGAAAGGACAGTCTTAGTGATATCAAGTCCCTCTTCCTGACAAAGAACAATTGTCCAGGTATCAGAATCAGTTACCTTATCTTCACTAGAGTCATCAGCTGAAACCTCAACTGTATTCTCTATCTCACCATTATCGATGTCATCTTGTGTAGCTGTGTAGGTTGCTGTGTAAACCCAAGTCTCATCCACGTCAAGTTCATCGTTAGAATTATCATCACCATCCACAAATTGGATTTCTGATAATCCAGGAAGATTATCAATAACCTCAACATTACTCAATGGAACATTACCTTCATTAGTTACTGTAAAGGTGTATGTGATCTCTGTCTCATCCGCAGTTACCTCAACACAGTCGCCTTCACCTCTTGGGAAGATATCAGAAGTCTTAACAACCTTGATCTCTCCTCTCTGGCACAACTCATATGTCGTTCTGTCATCTGTCTCAACTGAGCTTCCTGACAGATCATCAACTTTATCCTGACCATTAAATCCTTCGGCCAAAGCCTGGTTAGTGATCGATCCTGCTTCAGTATCATCTGCTGTGATAATATAAGTAGCTATGTAAGTAGCACTTTCTCCAACCATCAAGGTTCCTTCTGCACTATTCATACTACTACTCACAAAAGTAATGGCGCTAATTGAACCGGATCCGGTGAAGCTATCTTCTGTTACGGTCACACCTGTCAATGTTACATTACCCTGATTGCTTACTACAAAGGTGTAAGTCAACTCATCGTCAGTCTCAACACAATCATCTTCTGGATTAGTAGGCTCAACAGTCTTAACAAGGGCAATTGCTGCGTCCTGACGAGCATTCACTGTCTCATCATCTGTATCGCTTACTGGATTAGAATCATATGTCGTGCTTGCAGTTGCTACGTTTGTGAAGCTTCCTGCATCTACGTCTGCCTGAGTTACGGTGTACTTAGCCGTTGCAGTGGCACTCGCTCCTGGAGCAAGACTTGCAATTGGACTTCCACCTGTAATCTCTGCCTGTGGATCACTTACTACTATGTTCTCCAAGGTTACGTTTCCGTCGTTGGTCACTACCAACTCATAAGTCAATACATCGCCAGCTGCTGAGTAAGAGCTCTGATCTGCATCCTTCTGGATGTCAAGACTTGG
>CAZLUY010000101.1:0-2630 GCA_964562785.1 uncultured Limnohabitans sp.
GTTATGTGGATGGGCCGATGCTTAAAGAGGGGTTTGAAAGCTTTGTTGGTATGCACCCGATCCCGGTTGTTCATGGCCTTACTGTAGGTGAATTAGCCCAAATGATAAATGGAGAAAAGTGGCTCAAGGGAGATCTAACAGCCGATCTGGAAGTAATTCCAATTGAAGGCTGGAACCATGATAGTTTTTATTCTTTGCCAGTGAAGCCCTCCCCAAATCTACCTAATGACAATTCCATAAGCCTTTATCCAAGTACCTGCTTTTTTGAAGGAACAAACATTTCTGTAGGCCGCGGCACGTACTTTCCTTTTGAGGTATATGGATATCCTGATAAGGAATTCGGAACATTTCAGTTCACTCCGGTCAGTATTCCTGGGATGGCAAAATCGCCTAGATACCAGGATAAGGTGTGCTATGGTGTAGACCTACGAGAGGTTGATTCGAAGGGTATTTTCACAATCAAGTATGTATTAGACGCCTATCAACGAAGCTCGAACAAAGAGAAATTCTTTACGGGCTATTTCAACACATTGGCAGGTAATGCTGATCTCCAGAAGATGATTATTGAAGGAAAATCAGAACAAGAAATAAAGGCCAGTTGGGCGCAAGACCATGAGGAATTCAAAAAATTGAGAGAGCAATACCTCATCTACAAGTAAACAATGAAAAAGGACCTTCGAATAGTCTATATGGGTACACCGGAATTTGCTGTACCCTCCCTTGAAATTCTAATTAAACAGGGCTGGAATGTTGTAGCTGTAATAACTGCACCTGACAAACCTAGAGGTAGAGGTCAAAAACTTATACCCTCACCAATTAAGAGTAAGGCTCTGGAACATGATATTCCCGTGCTTCAGCCAACGAACCTAAAGTCACCAGAATTTATTGAAGAGCTAAAATCCTTTGAGCCCGATTTACAGATCGTCGTCGCGTTCCGAATGTTGCCCGTGGTAGTCTGGGATATGCCGAAAATGGGTACTTTCAACCTCCATGCTTCCCTTTTACCCAATTATAGAGGGGCTGCACCCATCAACTGGGCTATTATCAATGGTGAGACTAAAACTGGGGTTACTACTTTTTTCCTCAAACATGAGATCGACACAGGAAGCATCATCTTCCAGGAAGAGGTCGACATTTTACCATCAGAAGACTTGGGAGACGTCTATGAAAAGTTAATGAGCACCGGGTCAAAATTGGTACTTAAAACCGTAGAAGCCATTTCAGAAGGAAATGTAAAGACATACGACCAGGACGAATCCGGAATGATAAACCATGCTCCAAAAATCTACAAAGAAGATTGCAAGATTGATTGGAATCAATCAGCTGAGCAAATCCACAATCTAGTAAGGGGCTTATCACCTTTTCCTTCGGCATTCACAAAAATCGATGGGAAAAACTGCAAAATTTTTAAGACTGAAATAAGTGAAAGTAATTTGAATGGGAAGTCAGTCGGAGAATGGGAAACTGACAATAAAACCTATTTAAGTTTTCAAACGGGGGAAGGTTCCTTATCCATAAAGGAACTTCAACTCGAAGGCAAAAAAAGAATGAAGGTGGCTGACTTCTTCAGGGGAAATAAACTTAGAAGAAATTGTTAATCTGGATCTATTTAATCCGAAATGTTTTGATAAACAAAAGGAGATATATTTGTTTAACTAAGTCAGAAACTTTTTAACCAACCAAACCCCTACCTCCTATGAAAATTTCACTAGTCGCGGCTGTTGCGAATAACATGGTGATTGGAAAAGGAAATGATTTGATTTGGCGCCTGCCTGATGATTTTAAAAGGTTTAAAACCATTACATCAGGTCATCATATTCTGATGGGAAGGAAAACATTTGAAAGTCTTGGGCGAGTTTTGCCCAACCGCACCCATCTGGTAGTAACCAGGAACAAGAATTTTACCATGCCAGAAGGGCACCATGTATTTAATCAAATGCAGGAAGCTTTTATCTTCGCATTGAAAGAAGGAGTTGAGAAACTTTATGTAATTGGTGGCGGAGAGATTTACAAGGAGTGTCTGGATATTGCAGATGAATTACGGTTAACACTTGTAAATGCAGATCCGGAAGGAGACACCTTTTTCCCGAAATGGAACCCAGAAAATTGGGAGGAAATCCACCGAGAGCGCCATTTGGCAGATGACCGACATATGTATGATTTCACTTATGTTGACCTGAAAAGAATAAAACACAACTAGTCATGGGCAAGGTCATATGGATTACTGGAGCATCCTCAGGAATTGGTGAAGCTTGTGCAAAAAAGTACAACCAAGAAGGCTGGCAAGTAATCTTATCTGCTCGAAATGAGTCAGAATTGAAACGTGTTCAGAGTGAGCTCAAATTTGTAGAGGCCTCGTTCATCCTTCCCCTTGACCTAACAGAAATCGATAAACTCGAAGAAAAGACAAGTGAAGCTATTCAGGCTTTCGGTAGTATAGACCTGGTGCTACACTCAGGAGGAATCAGTCAGCGTTCTCTTGCAGAAGGCACCAAACTGGAAGTGGATCGAAGGATAATGGAAGTTAATTTCTTTGGCACTATTGCTTTAAGTAAAGAAATCCTCCCCTACTTCATCCAGAGAAAATCAGGCGGATTTATTGTTATTTCCTCCCTTGTTGGAAAGTTCGG
>CAZLUY010000102.1:0-4322 GCA_964562785.1 uncultured Limnohabitans sp.
GTAGCATTTAGATTCCGGAGATCACGATCTAATTCATTCAAGTTCTCTTGAAATTCTTCCTTCAGACTAGTAAGGATTACTTGTTCTCGTTCGGCTTTTTGGGCGAGTTCATTTTGGTTATTCACCCACAGAGCAATTAGAATTCCTATAACCACCAGAAGGATTTCCCCTAAAGCGTAAATCAGGTAGCGGGTTACCCGGTTTTCTTCAAGTAGTTTCTGGCGAAGTTTTCTAAAAAATGAGATCATTTAGTCAGGATCAATTTCACTTGTGATAAAGTCGAGAATTTCTAGCATCTGTTTCTTATAGCTTTCTGATTCCCAATTAACCCCAACATTTACTGCAAGAGTGGTTGCTAATATGGATTCGAATTCAACATTGGTTAAGATATCTTTAACATCTACTGATTTTTTCGACCTACCCAGGATTGTTTGATTTACCATCGAAATATCAAGCATATAGGTGAGGTTTGCTGTATCATCGTAAAAGCTTTGGTTCACATCTCTTGCTAATCCATTTTGAATTAAAAAAGGTGTAATGCTATTAAAGTAGAGCTTGACAAATTCATCTTCTTGCTGTTTCAAATCAGCTATCCCCGAAGGAAACTTACTTAGGATTCTTCTGAGAGAATCGTTACTCAAAAGTTGAAGATTTTCCACATCCATCAGTCCATTGTCTATGGGATCATAGGTTGGGGCTATGATGATGGCGCTAAGTTTTTGGGTTAAGGTGTCCAAAGGTACTTCCTCATTATTGTCAATGTAAGAAAGAACCTCACCGGCTTTTTTAATAATGTTTTCTCGAATAAGGATTTTATCCTCCAATTGAACGATGTTCTCTTCGAATAGAGTTTTTAACTCTTGTAACACCTTTTGTTCTTTGATTCTATCCTTGCTGTTTTCATTCAAGTTATTCACTGCAAGTGCCAACAGAATACCTATCATAACGAGGATGATTTCACCCACGGCATAAATCAGGTATCGAGTGACTCTATTTTCCTTAAGTAGTTTCTGTCGGAGTTTTCTAAAAAAGGGGATCATTTTACTTTGTTAATTCTTGGGATAGTTGGTCCAAAACATCTTCAATAGTCTCCAGTAAGCGGAGTCCATAATTTTTACTAACTCTTATTCTTACCAGTCTTAATTGCAGTACGCTCCCATATCTTTTGTTTCCCTTCTCATTTCGGAACATGGATTCTAACTCCTCAGAACTGGTTAACCCTTTCTCCACTTTACTGTAATCTAGAAATTCGGAAACTACCGGAATCAACTGATCATAAACGAATTCACTTTCTCTTTCCTCTACTACTGTATATCTATTCCGTTCCTGGAGGTAAGCGGCCAATGATTGTCTTACCTTTTCTGACTTGATAAGTTCCAGACCACCAGATGAGGAGAGATCTTCTAGGACTGGATGTCCAGTACTATAAAAGCGGGTTGAAATGAAACTGGTAAGTATAGGCTGTATAGAATCCTGAGGAATTTTCAACTCTTTTTGACCAGTATGAAAGTCAAGTAATCGGGATGTTGCTTTATAGTGTCTGTCTCTACCGTCTAGATCTGTTTGTAGTTCAATGGCTGCAGTTTCGAATTCTGCTTTTAGACCAAGAAGGATTTTTTCTTCCCTTGCATCATTTAATGCCTCTTGGTTTAAATTATTTACCCATAAGGCTATCAATATTCCAATCACAACCAGTAAGATCTCACCCAGAGCATAAATGAGATAGCGAGTTACCCGGTTTTCCTCAAGGAGTTTCTGGCGGAGTTTTCGGAAGAAGGAGATCATGGCTTTAAATAGTTTTTAATCTGATCTGCTAAAGCTCGATTCGTTTCTTTGTAGGTATTCAGGTTAGCATGAACAAACTCACTATGATCAAGAAGGTCAAATAGAAAATTTTGGGTTCTGGGGTCTTTGGTCAATTCTCTGAAATCAGTAGAGAACTGCTGATCTAATTCTATTTCAAAGTTTGGTATGGATGTATATTCTTTCCCTTTCTGAAGTCTGTCCAACGGTTTAAAATTTGAGTCATTCAAGTCATGTGCCCCAGCTTTTTCCTCGTAAATTTCTAATGACCACTCTAAAAATTCTTTGGTATAGTAGGTGACGATCTCTTTTGATAATTCCTTGTTTTCTATTCTCTGAAGTAAGCCACTTGCTGAAAGGGTTTGATAGGATGTGTTGAACTTAGAAAACTTCCGAAATTCCAGAGCATTCAAAAAGTACTGACCAAGTTCTTCATTGGTAGGGTTAAGTTTGCCTTGATTATACAGGATAATTGTTTGGATTCCGTCCGTGATTTTAGTGTAATGGGCTTCCAAAAAGTCAATTCTTTGAACTTCTAATTCCAATTCAGCTTCCATTCCCAAGAGCAGTTCCTTTGTAGCTTCGTTATCCTCGTTGTTCTCCTTAACGATATTGATTTGGAGAGCAATCAGAATCCCAATCACTACGAGAATGATCTCTCCAAGGGCATAAAGAATATATGTTGTGACTTTATTCTTCCTTAACAATGCTTTTCTGATTTTTTTGAATAAGAGTAACATCTAATTTTTCAAGCTACTTATTTGCCTCTCGATTTCTTCAATTAAGAGTTTTGATTTTTCATTGAAGGATTGGTACCGGGTAACCGCCCGATTATGTCGATATGCGAACTCTGAACATATGGCGTAAAATTCAGGGTCCTTCATCATGGCTTTGTAATTCTGTGGTTTCGAAGACCAAAGCTCATACTCTAAGTTGGAATTCTGATAATTAGTGGAATTTTTAGGGCTTCTGAATAAGTATTTCTTGTATAATGGAATAGACATATGCTCGTAGAGCAAGCGCATTATACTCACCTCCGTTTGATCAAGGATGTCCATGTCCACATCGAATAAATCTATGATCGACTTCCTCAGATCGGAATTAGAAATGAGATTCACTCCCTGACTTTTGAGATTTTGGAAAGCCGCTTCAGTAAAATCAGGATCCCAGTATCCTAGAAAGCTACCTAGGCTATTAGTAATGCTGTCATTTAGAGGAAGTTGATTTTCATAGGCCTCCATAAGATGTAGGCTATTGGCTAAATTTTCACTTTCGTACTGAATACCAAACTCCAAGTTTTTAATGTTGGCTTTAATGTCAGTGACGAGGTCCTGTAGCATCTTTACTTCAAGCTCCCTCAGTTTCCTCTCCTCATTCAGGTTATTTACCCATAAGGCAATAAGAATTCCTATCACCACCAATAGAATTTCACCAAGGGCATAAATGAGGTATCGAGTGACTTTATTTTCCTTGAGGAATTTCTGGCGGAGTTTTCTAAAAAATGAGATCATTTATCCTTGAGATAGGCGGTGATGATTTCCTTTAAGCTTTCATTTTTCAAAGCGGTCCTTTTGGCATTGTTTCGCATGATTCTGAGTTTTATACCAGACTCGAATAAAATCTGTCTGAGTTCCTCATTTTGGAATTCATCAAAAAACCGTTCATCGTTGACTAAATCAAGACTTAAAAGATCTGATTCCAATTGTGTCCCGTAATTCAACAGTTTCTTATCCCCCAGAAAAGGTCTTACTATTTCCTCGATTACCTCATTATGGTTTAAAACTGTGAATTCAAATCGCTCGATAATAAGGTAATAATCCAATAGTGCTTTTCTCAATTCCGGGTCTTTGACCTGATAGGGAAGATTAGGATTGTTCTTTTCTAGAATTAAAAGGTTGGGCTCTGAGGCTCGTATTAAATCCAGATTTCCCACTTCATCTTTTGAAATATCGTTTTCAGAAAGTTGAATAAGTTGTTTTTGTACTTCCAAAATTTTGTCAGTTCTGGATATAATACTATCCAGACTGAGGGAGTCAGTTTGGATGTTTTCCAAGGCAAAAATTAAAAGCTCTCGTTCAGCCTCATTCGCTTTTCGCTCCTCATTCCAATTATTGATGGCCAAAGCAATCAATATCCCAATCACCACCAATAAGATCTCTCCAAGAGCATAAAACAGGTATCGAGTTACCCGGTTCTGTTCAAGTAGTTTCTGCCGGAGTTTCCTAAAAAATGAGATCATGTGATCTTAAGATACAAATCTTTTGATCTTCCATTTTATTAGTCCTTTTGCCTTGATGCAAAAGAACGAAAAGATCAAGGCTGTGAGCTTTGTTATCTTTCTTTGGAAAGATCCCGATAACTATCGGGACCACAAATCTCAAGGCCGAATTCATTAGCGTCATTCCGGTTTTCGAAATGAAGTGGAGGAATACCGGAATCTTTTGATGTTATAAACTCCCCTCCTTGGAGGGGTTGGGGGTGGGTTAGCTGAAAGATTCCTGAATTCCGCTGCGCCTGCC
>CAZLUY010000103.1:0-3336 GCA_964562785.1 uncultured Limnohabitans sp.
TGAGATACCCGGCCGAGGATAGCCGTTACGAAAAAGCAAATATGGATAAGCGAGGCCTTTAATGGTCTTTTTAATGCAAATGAGCTCATTATGAATGACGTCCCCAAATAGTGTGTGATTATCAAAATAAAAAGCAAGAAAGGCCTGATAGATTATCAGGACTTTCATAATATACCATAGTCTTCTGGTCTGATTCTTGAGCCAAATGATGCAAAATTTGATTTATGATGGCGATAAAAATTACAAGAGTCTATCTCCTAATCGGAATTATTTTTTCCAGTCTATTTCTTTTTTCCTCGTGTGACGAAGACGACAACTTAAGTGTAAATATTACAGTGAACGAAGGTCCTGATGGAGATATAGGGGGCGATTTTACGGGGAACGGAGGAAGCGGAGAAAGAGTGATTAGCTGGCAGAATGACTTTAGAAGAGCTGACTACAATGCTGATATTACGGCCAATGCGCCAGGCATATTCCAAATGATTGTTAGGGATGCCAACGGAAGCGTAGTTTTAGATCAAAGAATTATTGGCGGAACAGAACCCGATAGTATCGACGGATTAACTGACGATGGTGAACCTGGAACTTGGACAGTTACCATTATTCTCACAGATTTCAACGGAGACGGAAGTTATTCATTAAGCGAGGAAGACTAAGTTATAGTCATTAATCTAGCAATGAGGATCTTGCTATAATTTACTATACCAGTAAACCCATATTCAACTGATTTTCAGATAATTTATAACTTATGATTCATAATTCTTAACTTTGTTAAGCCATTTAAAGGAAATCAACATGAAAACTTTTCTAAAAAGTATCTGGTCTATTGCCCTCCTATCTATTCTTCTTTTTGCATGTGACGATGCTAACGAGGAAATCGGTGCTACAGGAAACATATCAATTGTATTAACAGATGCTCCTTTCCCATCGGATGAGGTTTCAGAAGCCAACATTCACATAGAAAGAATAGAAATTAGGAAGAAAACTTCCGTTGATGAAAATGAAGGTGACGATAGCCAAGGAAATGATGACAATGACGGTGATCAGGACCAAGGAAATGATGATAATGAGAATGAAAATAATTTCATTATTCTCTCAGAGGAGAAAATGTCTTTTAACCTCCTTGATTTGGCCAATGGAGTTACCGCATCTTTAGTGAGCTCAGAAATAGAAGCTGGTTCTTATGATTTAATAAGATTGGTGGTTTCAGAAGCCAGTATTGTGCTTGAAGATGAGTCAGTATTTGACCTGAACATCCCTAGCGGGGCTCAGAGTGGAATAAAAGTCTTTATTAAACCTTCTATAGAAGTTGCTGGAGGATTGACTACCGAACTACTTCTAGATTTCGATGTAAGTAGGTCATTCCTTGTTCAGGGAAACCCGAAGACTCCTGCAGGAATCAAAGGCTTTCAATTCAAGCCAACCATTAAGGCTGCCAACTTGAGTGATTCAGGTCAGTTGATGGGCTTGGTGGTAGACGAATCTGACGAACCCATCGATGGTGCTACTATTTCAGTTTTCAATGCTGATAACACCCTAAACACTACAGCGCTAACCAATTCCTCTGGTAAATACACCATTCTCGGTTTGGAAGCTGGCACCTACTCTATTTCCGTTGAATATGGTGATTTGGAAAAAGCGACTTTTGAAGATTTATTGATTGTTCCAGGCAACTTCACCAATCAAGACGCTAAGCTCTTCGAATAAAAGTTCAACTACATCAGGCAAGTTTTGAGTCCTTCGGCCATTTTTTGAAAAGCCTTTTTTGTTTGGCTTGACACCTACAGTCAAAAAAACTACGATAATAATGTAGTATACCTAACAAGTTAATAAAGGTTAAGCTGTCTTGCTTTGCTCTGTATTAATAGTAAATAGTTGGATTAAAACTAAACCAACTATTTATGAAATCACTACTAACTACTTTTTGCCTACTCCTTGTTTTTTGCCTTACGATCCAGGCCCAGGACATGACGGGGTATTATGCCATCACAGCCCAAGCAAGCGAGCTGCAAGAGAATGGTGAATATCAAGCCGCAGCTGACAAGTATGTAGAAGCATTTGAGTCCTTTGGAGGAAAGGGAATTCCTGAAGATCGCTACAAGGCAGCACAAATGCATGCTATGGTTCAGGAGAACGAGTTGGCTCTGGACAACTTGAAACGACTAGCCGTTCACCCACAAGTCAAATACAAAGATCTTGATGGATTGAAAGAGGATGATTTCCTAGTTAATCTTCACGGACTTGAAGAATGGGATGAGCTTTTAAGCATTGTGGAAGCCAACAAAAGAGAATACGAAAAGGATTTGGACAAGCCATTAGCGGAGGAGCTGGAAAAAATCTATGATTTAGACCAGAAATACAGAGCTGAGATGCCTAGAATCCAGCAGAAATATGGCATGGACTCTGATGAAATGCGTCAGCTTACCAGCGATATGATTACGACTGATCGGGCTAACCTTATTGAAATTCAACGAATCCTTGACGAGAGAGGATGGTTAGGTCCAAATATCGTCGGTAAGAAAGGAAATGATGCTTTCTTCTACGTTTTACAGCATGCTGAGCTAGATGTACAATTGAAGTACTTGCCAATGCTAAGGCAAGCAGTTGCTCAGGATAATGCTCAACCTGTACATCTTGCTATGTTCGAAGATCGGGTGAATGTGCGACAAGGAAAGCCTCAAACCTTCGGAACGCAAATAGGATATGATCAGGAAACAGGTGGCTACTATGTAGAGCCAATCCTGGAGCCAGAGAATGTGAATCAGTATAGGAGATCCATTGGATTGGGTACAATTGAGGAATATGTTAGCGCCTGGGGAATAGAATGGGATGCTGAGGAACATGAAAAGCAAAGCATCAAAGACAGACAATAAGCTTCGAAACTGCCGAGCCCTAGATTTTAGGGCTCGGCTTCTTTAATTGCTGAATTCTAAATCATTATTTTTCCAAATGATGAAAGGACTGAGAACAACAATCTATAAGGTCAATGATTTAGAGGATGCTAAAAATTGGTATACCGAGGCATTTGGCACTCCCCCCTATTTTGACGAGGCTTTTTATGTGGGATTCAACATAGAAGGTTACGAACTGGGGCTTCAGCCCGACACAACTGATTCTGATAGCAAAACTAAATCCGTTATCAGTTATTGGGCTGTGGATGAGATTGAAAAGACTTATGAATTCTTGTTGAGCATTGGTGCACAAGAAAATGAAAAGCCCTTTAATGTTGGTGGTGAGATCATGACTGCTACGGTCATTGATCCTTGGGGCAATATCCTTGGAATTATTTATAACCCATATTTCGGCAAAGTATAGATTCCGTCACAAGAGGAGAAA
>CAZLUY010000104.1:0-2299 GCA_964562785.1 uncultured Limnohabitans sp.
AGGAAATGGGGCGGAAATTCAAGATGGCATTTTCTTCATCTGATGAAGACACTGGCTTGTCCTACCTTCATGACCTTGGTTTTATTCCTAAGATCAAAAGTATCGATGGGGAGTCTAAAAGAGGCTTTAAGGTTTTATTGGGTGGGGGCTTGGGTTCGCAGCCAAGACATGCCGATTTAGCTTCAGAGTTTGTACCTGCGGATGAATTGATCCCTTTTGTCGAAGCCGTATTAAGAGTTTTTGATAGGCATGGAGAGCGTGCAAGACGACATAAGGCTCGTATGAAATTTTTGGTCAAGGAGTTGGGAATTGAGTCCTTTTTGGATTTGGTCGAAGAGGAAAGGAAAGCTTTAGCTTTTCAAAGCTTCCCAATCGAAACATCGGAGTTCGAAAATTCGAAAATGCTTCCTAATCCGGAGAACCCTGTCCTCGATCAAGAGCCAGGTCTTGACTTTGAGCTTTGGAAACAAACCAACCTTATTCCTCAGAAACAGCAGGACTATGTTGCGATTGGGGTCAGAGTTCCATTGGGGGATTTTTACATTTCACAGGCCAGAGCTTTGGCAGATTTGGTTGAGAAATATGCTAACAATGAGGTGAGATTTACCATCCGTCAAAACTTTCTGATTCGCGATGTCAGAGAGGATTTGGTTCCTTTCTTTTTCCAGGAATTGCAGAAAATTGGATTGGCTGAAAGAGGGTATAATTCCTTTGGAGACATAACCGCATGCCCAGGAACGGATACTTGTAATTTGGGGATCGCCAGCTCTACAGGAATCGCCAAAGAACTTGAAAATGTAATATTTGAGGAATACCCAGAATACATTAAGAATCAGGATTTGGTCATCAAGATCTCTGGATGCATGAATGCCTGTGGTCAACATAATATGGCCCACATTGGCTTCCAGGGTATGTCCATGAAGGTTGGGCAGACCGTGATTCCTGCGTTACAGATTTTACTTGGAGGAGGTAACCAAGGAGATGGGCAAGGTAGATTTTCGGATAAAGTGACTAAGGTTCCGAGCAAGAGAGGGCCACAGGCTTTGCGAACTATTCTATACGATTTTCAGGCTAATTCAGATGGACTAGAATTCCTCAGTTACTATGACCTAAAAGGTCAGAGGTATTTCTATGACTTACTGAAAGATCTTTCTGATCCTAATGCAGTGACAGAGGCTGATCGAATTGATTGGGGCAGAAATGAGAATTACGAACGAGCAGTTGGTATTGGAGAATGTGCTGGAGTCGTGATTGATTTGGTGACAACTCTACTTTTAGAGGCTAAAGAAAAACTGGACCTGGGATCTGAGGCACTTGCTGATGGACGTTGGTCCGATAGTATTTATCATCATTATGCCGGACTGATTAATGGTGCGAAAGCTCTTTTGCTAAGTGATGATATCAGTACTAACAGCTACGCCAGCATAGTGAAATTATTTGATGAGCACTACGTGGAATCTGGTAGGATTGTGCTTGCTGGAACTTTCGCTGACATCGTCTATCAGGTCCGCAAAAATGAACCAACGGAAGAATTTGCCAGAGCATATGCCACCACAGCCTTTGATGTTTATGAGCTTTTGAAAAACCATAGAAAGGAGGAGGTACTCGTATGATAACTTCTCCAAAATCTAAAGTAACGCTTGTAGGTGCTGGGCCTGGTGATCCAGAGCTCATTACCCTTAAGGGCGTTCTCGCACTAAATACAGCGGATGTAGTTTTATATGATGCCTTGATCGATCCTGTCCTTTTAAATCATGCTCCGAAATCAGCCATCAAGATTTTTGTAGGTAAACGAGTAGGTAAGCATTCCATGCCTCAGGAGGATACCAACCAACTTTGTGTTCGACTGGCAAAGCAGCATGGACATGTGGTGCGATTGAAAGGTGGTGATCCTTTCGTCTTTGGAAGAGGCGGAGAAGAAGTAGAATACCTTGATAATTTCGGTATTACTTCTACCGTCGTCCCTGGAATTACATCAGGTATTGCTGTCCCTGCCAATGTTGGGATTCCAGTCACTAAAAGAGGTATTGCTGAAAGCTTGTGGGTGGTTACCGGGACCACATCGTCCAGAGAGCTCTCACGAGATTTACATCTAGCTGCTCAAAGTACTGCCACAGTGGTTGTGCTCATGGGAACCAGGAAACTACCGGAGATTGTAAGAGAATTTCAAAAACAAGGGAAGAACAACCTACCAATAGCCATTATTCAAAGTGGGACCACGGAGGAGGAGAAAGTTACAGCTGGAATAATATCAGACATCCTGATCAAAGCCGAAAGAGACCAGGTCAAAGCTCCTGCA
>CAZLUY010000105.1:0-2319 GCA_964562785.1 uncultured Limnohabitans sp.
TTCAATGATAAGGTAGCTGACCTTGGTTGTGGGAATGGACAGCTGATTTATGAGATGAATGCTGGAGGATTTCGAGATCTTAAAGGCTATGACCCATTCATAGCGAAGGGAAGAATATTGGGGGATGGTTGCGAACTGATAAAAGGGGAGTTTTCTGAATCCAAGGGAACCTTTGATCTTATCATGATGCATCATTCCTTTGAGCACATGGAGGATCCCGAAGAAGTCCTGAAATTATGTTACGATCGATTAGGTTCTGATGGACAATTGTTGATTCGTACTCCGGTAACTGATGCTGAAGTATTGCAAAATGAAAAAGAGTACTGGGTACAATTGGATGCTCCAAGGCATTTGATGATACCTTCCGTTAAAGGGATGAGGATTGCAGCAGAGAAATGTGGTTTGGAGTTAAAGGAAGTGCTTTTTGATTCAGATGAATTTCAATTCACAGGAACGGAGTTGTATAAAAGAGGGAAGGTCCTTTCTCAGGAAAATTTGAAAGGAGAGTTCACAGAAGCTGAATTATCTGCCTATAAAAAAAGAGCCCTCCAATTAAATAAGGAGGGCAAAGGGGATCAAGTATGCTTCTTTTTCACTAAGACGGCCTAGAGTTTAAACAGGGCTTCAAAAAACCCTATGGTCTCACCTTTCTTTTTAAAGATTAGCATTGGGACCTTATTATTGGTAGCGATTAGGTCTTCTGCAGTGCTTCCTAAAACTATTGCAGCAGATTTTGATCTACCTCTGGATCCTAATAAGATCATATCTGCGTCAATTTCCAGCGCATAGTTTAGTAAGATTTCACCGTCATGGCTGCTTTCTCTTCGGAGATAACTGCATTCCACTTTTTTCTCGTGTTTTTGGAGAAATTTCTCATAGTCCTTATGGGCATTCTCTTTCATGATTTCAGAGAATTCCTCGAAACTCTTTCCAGTTTTCGAGTAACCGTGTGGGATATCAAAAATATTAACAGGAACCATTTCCGCCCCCATTTCATCTGAAATCCTTTCACCAAACTCAAAAATCATATGATTGTGGGAGGAGAAATCCGTTGGAACCATGATTTTCTTTGGCAAGCCAGGAGGTCTTTTTTCCTGAAGCATTAAAATGGAACAAGGAGCTTTTTTTGCTACTCCTTTTGCTAGGGTGCCTTTGCCATCGAGGGTTTCTTTTCGACCCATGATGATTAAATCCACATCTTTGATCCTTGCCCATCTCAAGAATGTATCAAGTGGATGCTCTCCTTCTTCTGCAAAAATCTCTATCTCTACTGATTCTGGGAACTTATGCTGTTTTAGCTTATCCTCCATAATCGCCTCGATAGATTCATCACCTGGGGCCAATAGGTCCGGGTATCGGTCTAAGACATCTTGAGGTATAGCTAAGTTTTTGGATACATGCATAAAATAGCATTTCTCTATGCCCAAAAACTCTAAAAAGATGATTGTCTTTTCAATTAGAATATCATCCATTTCGGTTAGGTCGAGACCTACCAATGCTGTTGAAAATTGCTTCATTGCTCAGGTTATTTCGAATCTTAATTTAAGGCATTGGTTCATTAAATAGAATAGTTTTATGTTTTTTGGTTGATGGACCTCTGGGCTTGGCTTAGACAATGAAAAAGATGGGTAAGTATTTTTTGGCAATTGTGCCTGATGGAGTAATCCAGGAAAAAGCACAAGATCTCAAGGAAAGGATTCGTGAAGAATTCAATATTAAATATGCCTTGAGGTCACCGGCTCATATCACATTGAAAATGCCATTCAACTATAATGAAAAGAAAGAGGACAGGCTGCTGGAATTTTTGGCAGGGTTTTCATCTGGAGTTGCTCCTTTTGAGCTTCTGATAGAAGGGGTGGATTGCTTTGGGAGGAGGGTTATTTTTTGGGATGTCAAAAAGATCGATCTGCTTTTAGAGTTTCAGGCCAAGTTGGTTTTATTCTGTAGGAGAGAAATCAAGCTCAATGAGGAATTGGCAGATAAAAACTATCATCCACATATGACGATTGCCTTTAAGGATTTGAAGACCTCAAAGTTTGATGAAATACATGAATTGGTTTTGAATAACAGAATTTCAAAACCATGGGAGGTAAAGGAGTTTAGCCTATTGAAAAGGGTTGAGGATAAGTGGTTGGAGATTTCCAGAGTTCCTCTTCAGGCTAACCCTTGATAAGTTGGCCACTTTCCTCTCCAACTCCAAGCAATAAGCTTTTTGGAGCAGAATAGCCTGGGAAATACACGTGGATGATATTTTGCTGCGTGTCAAAAGTATTTAGCAAAACTGTACAGCTGATATCAATTTTTTCTAGTTCAGCCACA
>CAZLUY010000106.1:0-2234 GCA_964562785.1 uncultured Limnohabitans sp.
AGCACAGAGTTTAATATTGAAGGCTACCCTGATCAACGATTCATGGATTTAGTGAAACAAGCAAAGCCAGTTCAAGCGACCTTGGTTCCAGATCCACCGGATGCAATTACTTCCAGTACAGGGTGGGATACAATTAAACATCAAGGTTTTCTAAAAGATGTAGTAGCCGAACTTCATTCCGAAGGGATAAGAGTTTCCATCTTTATTAACCCTGAAACCAATCTCTTCGAGCCAGCAAAATCTATAGGAACGGATCGGGTAGAACTTTACACAGAACCCTATTCTGTAGGTTTTCACCAAAACAAGCAGGAAGCTGTAAAAGCCTATGTTGAAGTATCTAATTTGGCTAAGCAGCTAGGGCTCGGTCTGAACGCTGGACATGATCTAGACTTGCATAATCTCAGCTTTCTTAAAGAGTCAATCCCATTTTTAGATGAAGTATCCATTGGTCATGCCCTGATCTGTGATGCATTATATTATGGTTTAGAAAATACCATCCAGATGTACAGGAGGAAGCTTGAATTAATTGAAAACTAAAAACCATGAAACTAAACTTTAAAAAAGCAGGATCAGGACCTCCATTAGTGATTTTACATGGGCTTTTTGGTTCAGCAGACAATTGGTTCTCTATCGCTAGAGAGCTAAAAGAAGATTTCACTTTATATCTGGTGGATCAGAGAAATCATGGAGATTCTCCAAAATCAGATGAGTGGAATTATGAGGTGATGGCTGAAGATCTTCATGAGCTTTTAGATTCGGAAGGTCTCGAGCAAGTCTACTTAATGGGTCATTCCATGGGTGGTAAAACTGCGATGACTTTTGCCCTAGAATCTCCTGATCGAGTGGCCAAACTAATTGTAGCGGATATTGCCCCCAGGTATTATCCTGTGCATCACCAACAAATTCTAAAAGGCTTGAATTCTCTTGACCTGAAAAACATTCAATCCAGGAAGGAGGCTGATGAGCTCCTTTCCCAGTACATCCCAGAGCCTGGGACAAGACAGTTTTTATTGAAGAGCCTGGGCAGAGATCAATCTGGTTTTGTATGGAAAATCAATCTTCCTGTAATCACTGAAAATATTGAAGAAGTAGGACAGCCTCAGGAAAGTGAGGAAGAATACTCAGGAGACACTCTTTTCCTCGCCGGCGAAAAGTCTGATTACATCCGTGATGAGGATTGTGAATTGATTTACTCTTTCTTCCCAAAATATCAACTAATAAAGGTTGCGAATGCGGGACACTGGCTGCATGCTGATCAACCGATGGCTGTAATTCGTGAAATCAAAAAGTTCCTTCTATGAGTTAAGATAGCTGGCTCCCATGAAAAACACTTTTGACTATATCATTGCAGGTTCAGGTTTGGCAGGACTCAGTCTCCTTTACAGATTACTTCAAAATGATACTCTGAAATCAAAGGAAATCCTGATTATCGATTCCGAGAAAAAGGATCAAAATGATAGAACATGGTGCTATTGGGAGAAAGGCGCAGGGCTATTTGAACCTATTGTGCATTATTCATGGGATACCCTAAGCTATTTTGCCCCAGATGTAAGTCAAACCTTCAAAATGGAGGAGTACAGATACGAAATGATTCTGGGTGACCAGTTCTACAAATTTGTATTGGACCAGACGAAAGATGCTTCAAACGTCACTTTCCTTCAGGATGAGATTGTATCCATTGACTCTAGTAATGAGAAGGCAAAGGTGAAAACCAAGTCAGCTGATTTCCAAGCAGAATACGTCTTCAACTCAACTCCGATTTTTTACCCTGAAATCAATACTGCAAACTCTCTTTTACAGCATTTTATGGGCTGGAAGATCAAGATTGAAGACGCGAAATTCGATCCTGAAAAAGCAACCCTCATGGATTTCACTTTGGAGCAAAAACATGGAACCACATTCATGTATGTATTGCCAACCAGTGAGAATGAAGCTTTGGTAGAGTACACCCTTTTTACCGCGAGCGTCTTGAAAAAAGATGAGTATAAAAGGGAGCTGAAAAAATATATCAGTGAGGATTTAGGCATTGAGAAATATGAGATTACCCATGACGAATTTGGAGTAATCCCAATGTCGCTTGCCAAGTTCAACCGAGCTGAAGATACCTATCAGCGAATCTTGAATATTGGAACTGCCGGAGGCTTCACCAAAGCTAGCACGGGTTACACCTTTAACTTTGTTCAAAAGCACCTGGAAAAGATGGTCAATAAGCTATCGAGGGGTGAATCTCCTCT
>CAZLUY010000107.1:0-6172 GCA_964562785.1 uncultured Limnohabitans sp.
GACTTGCAAGGTGATGTTTGGAACAGCATCATGGATGCAGCGGAGAAATATAATGAGCCAGGAAAGTTTACAGCCTTTATTGGATACGAGTGGACTTCTTTGATCAAAGGAAATAACCTTCACAGGGTGCTTGTCTATAGAGATAATAAAGATAAAGCCAGTGTGAAGCTGTCTGCAAATACTGCTGCCGGGGCACAACCTGATCCTGAGACTCTTTGGGATTATATGGAAGATTATGAGGCTAAAAGTGGAGGCCAAATCTTAGCTATTCCTCATAATGGAAATCTCAGTAACGGGATCATGTTCGATGTGGAAAAGGTAAATGGAGAGCCATTTGACGCTGCCTATGTAGAACGAAGAGCGAGATGGGAGCCTCTTTATGAGGTAACTCAAATCAAAGGTGATGGAGAAGCACATCCATTCCTTTCCCCAAATGATGAGTTCGCTGATTTTGAAAATTGGGCCTTCGGTAATCTAGACCTAAGTGCACAGAAGACTGATGATATGTTGGAGGGTGAATATGCTCGTTCAGCCTTGAAGCTTGGATTAAGATTAAAAAATGAACTAGGTACTAACCCATACAAATTCGGAATGATTGGTAGTACTGACTCACATACTTCTCTTGCTACGGCTGACGATAGTAATTTCTTCGGCAAAGCTGTGAATGTTGAAGGAGGAAAGGATAGATGGGAACATGTTTTTGTAGCCTCAAGCGTTGTTCCTGGACTAGAAATATTGACTTGGGAAACTGTAGCATCTGGATATGCGGCAGTTTGGGCTCAGGAAAATACAAGAGCATCCATTTTTGATGCGATGATGCGAAAAGAGACATATGCCACAACAGGACCTAGAATGAAAGTTCGATTCTTTGGTGGGTATGACTATTCCGATTCAGATCTTGATGGAGACTGGGTCAAAAATGGTTACGATAAAGGTGTCCCAATGGGAGGCGACCTATCAGCAAGCGACAAGGCCCCTTCTTTTATCGTCCAGGCTAGTATGGACCCAGATGGCGGTGCTTTGGATAGAATCCAGGTAGTTAAAGGATGGGCCAATGCTGATGGATCTTTAGAAGAAAAAGTGTACGATGTTGTTTGGGCAGGAGATAGAGCTATGGATGCCAATGGCAAAGTACCAGCTGTTGGAAATACGGTGAACCTGGAAGATGCAACCTGGGATAATAGTATCGGAGCTGTAGAGCTTGCAAAGGTTTGGACAGATCCAGATTTTGATCCTTCTGTGGAGGCATTCTACTACGTCCGAGTTATAGAGATCCCTACTCCAAGATGGACGTTATATGATGTAGTTCGTCTAGGTGCTGAAATGCCATCAGAAGTTCCCATGACTGCTCAACAAAGAGCTTATACAAGTCCGATTTGGTATTCGCCTAAATAATTCTGATCCAAAAAAGAAAATTAGCGTCATCGTAGGATTTCCTGCGATGACGTTTTTATTATTGTCTTATGCTAAAGTCACTCTTAAAGGACCCCTTGACCCATTTTCTTGCCATTGGGCTGGGCCTTTTTTTGCTGTTCTCGCTCGTTGCTTCGGATGATACCGATACTAGAATCGTCATTGATGAGTACGATATCAATGAACTTATAGCAAAATGGAACCTTCAAACACAACGAGACCCGACAGAAGTGGAATTAAAGGGGTTACTGGATGACTACATTAAACAAGAGATTTACTACCGTGAAGCTCTTTCAATGAACCTAGATCACAATGATGAGATCATAAAAAGGAGAATGGCTCAAAAGATTAAATTCCTGACCGAGGATATTGCTGAGAACTCTGAGCCAAGTGATGAAGAGCTTGAGGATTTCCTTATAGCCAATCAAGAGGACTATATGGATGAGATGAGGGTCAGTTTTACCCATCTATATTTTAGTCCTGATCGAAGGGATGATGCTAAGGCCGACGCAGAACAAGCACTTAAGACAACCAATCCTAAAGGGGACCGATCTCCTGTTAGGACAGAATATGAAAATTCGCCTCTTTTCAGAATAAGAGCTGACCTTGGATTTGAGTTTGTATCTGAGTTAAGCTCCCTAAAAGCTAATGAGGTGTGGCAAGGACCAATTTCTTCTGGTTTTGGATATCATCTTGTAAAAATTAGCGAAGTGATACCAGCAAGGCCAAAGACTCTGAATGAGGTTAGAACACAACTTTTGAATGACTATCAGTACCAGATTCAGCAGGAAATTAACGATGACTTATACGACGGGCTATTGCAGAAATATGAAGTAGTTCTGGAATTTGAGAATGCTTCTGAAATGGAAGAAGTGAAATAATGAGAAGATTCATTGCTACTATACTGGTCCTTTTCGTCGTGAATTCAGTATATGCACATGAGGTAAGACCAGCATTCCTGGGCATATCTCAAATCGACTCCATTACTTATAAGGTCACCTGGAAAATTCCAGCCGTTGGGGATCTTGTACCCAAAATATCTCCTTCATTCCCGGATTCTTGGGTTGCCGAATTGAAGGATGCCAGACAAATTAACTCTTCTGTAAGGAGAGAATATCTAGTCACCACGAATGAGCAGATCAATGGCAAGACCATAGTTATAGAGGGCCAATCTTCCACACTAATTGATGTGCTGATCAATGTGGATTTGTTATCTGGTGAGCAATACTCCAAAATACTCTCACCTGACCAACCCTTCTATACAATCCCAGCTACCAGTAGCACTCTGGAGACTATAAAGACATACTTGTTTCTGGGTATAGATCACATTTTACTTGGCGTCGATCATTTGCTTTTTGTCCTAGCGCTGATTTTCATTACCAAAGGCAAGTGGAAAATTGTAAAGACGATCACCGCTTTTACAATTGCTCATAGTATCACATTGAGTATGGCTGCCCTTGAATTGGTTAGTATTCCTACTCCCCCTGTGGAGGCAGTAATCGCCTTAAGTATAGTCTTCCTGGCAAAAGAGATAATTCAACATGGTCGAGGAGAAGAGACTTTGACCTATAAATATCCCTGGTTGGTAGCCTTTTCATTTGGCCTTCTTCATGGATTTGGTTTTGCCTCAGCCCTGAGTGAGACAGGACTTCCCCAAAACGCCATTCCTCTCGCACTCGCATTTTTCAATGTTGGAGTGGAAGTGGGTCAGTTAATATTTATTGGGGTGATCTTACTTTTCAGATGGTCCTTGAATGCATTCAAGGTTGAAGTACCATTAAGTCTTCAAAGAGTACCTATTTACCTTATCGGTGGTGTAGCCAGCTTTTGGCTAATCGAAAGAGTAATTGGATTTTGGCAATAAGAGAGACAGTTTTTTATGCCGGCATGGTGTAATGGCTGGAAATTAGTCTCCATCCTTTTTCCCGCTCTACCCATACATCAAGAAAATTCATTTGAACCTCTTTGGTTTCGCCTGATTCAGAAAGAGTAAAGTCCCCTTCTCCATGAACAACGGCAGAAGAACCGAAAACTCTGGCAATGGTATTCTTTAGGTTAATATCCTTGAATTGACATGCTTTGGTTCTCAAGTCTTCAATCATCTGACCTTTGGTTTTCGTTTGTCCTCCAGCTCCGAAAACTAAGCCATGATCGTCAAACATTTCAGAAAACTCATCTACATCCGTGAGCTTCCAGGATGCAAATTTCTTTTTAGAGAGGGTAAGGAAATCAGATTCAGTCATGATTAAAAGGGGAATTGATTCAGACTGAATGGTCTATATGCAAAACTCAGACCGAAAATTCTTTTTTCTTGATCTTGGAGCTATTACTAATGCTTAAATCCGATATAGAGGACTTAATTTGAAGCTAGTTCTAATTCTCTGATTAATTCGTGATTGACCTTTTTCCCTTGTTCCAACGCGGTCAGATAAAAACCCATGGACATTCTTAATTGTGAAAGTATGGGCAAGAATTTCTCCTGATCCATAGCTCTTCTGAGTTTGACTGTATCCACGGTTGAAACTCCTAGGAATGGGGGGAAAGTGCGATCTTCATAATTAAAAACTGCTTCATTACTGAGGATGTCATTGTCTTCAAGGAAAAAAGGTCTGCTTTTATCAGTGATCAAGTCATTAAATTCATCTGTGGCCTGCTTCACCTGATTTAGCCTGCGGAAATAACTATTGATTTTATTTCTTATTTGCTGATCTCTGAGTTTTTCGAGAACTGTAAGATTATTTTTTTGGACCACTGGATTAAATTCTACGTTGCTGACTACAAAATCAGTGATCAGATTTTTGAATTGACCTGAACCTTTATTTATTCGATTCAATTCAAAAAAGGTGTTTAGAAATAGTTTGTATTGAGTCTCATAGGTGTCAAAAAGAACCGAATCTCTTTTTAAGTCGGTAATGATCACCTGATATGTCTCGATCTCCGTATCTAGCAACACGCTCTCCCTATTCCAATCATTAATCTTGATGGCAATCAAGATTCCTATTACGACTAATAGGGTTTCCCCTACAGCGTAGATCAGATATTTGGTGAACTTATTCTCTTTAAGCAATTTCTTCCTGAGCTTATTAAAAAATCGAATCATCTGGCATGTAAATTATTAGTAATCATGCACTTTGCTGAACTGAGCTAATAAATTTAATAATATATGATCATTTGTTGTAAGGAAACTACTGGCTAAAAAAAGAGACTCTGGATTTTTCCAGAGTCTCTTTTTTGATTATTGACCTTTTGGATGTGAGGTCATCTGTTGAACGACCTTATCCACCGAAAGGGATGAACCTCTCACTGGTGGATATTCCACAAAGGTTTGAAGGAAGTTACCTGCAAATTCCTGAGCTGGAACAAAAAGCCACATATTGTCGGCATACCATCGGGTATATAGCGCTGCCTGCCATGAAACTTCATATGGATCCGCTCTTAAATTGATGGCTATTGGCCAACTTGGACTCTTTCGATATGCCTCATTTATTGAACCTTCCATTATCGTGAAATGCAGTTTCCAATCCCGGTATCGGATGGCGTTCATGTTTCCTCCAGCATCAAAATAGAAAATCTCATTTCTAGGAGACTCTTCGACTTCGCCTTTAAAGAAGGGCATGAGATTGTATCCATCCAGATGAGCGTTGAAATTCTTACCTGCTGCATCGTGACCATTCAAAAGCTTTTGTTTGATGTCTGAATCACCAGCTGCCGCCAGAAGAGTCGGCATCATATCTTCATGGGAGAAAATGTCATTGTAAATCGTTCCTGGTTCGATGACGCCAGGCCATCGTATCGCAGATGGTACTCTGAATCCACCCTCCCAGGTACTACCTTTTTCTCCAGCAAAGGGAGTCGTGCCCCCGTCTGGCCAGGTAAATTTTTCAGCACCATTATCCGTAGAGTACATGATAATGGTATTGTCGATGATCCCGAGCTCCTCCAGCTTCGCCAGAACCCGACCAATTTCTTTGTCATGTTCGACCATTCCATCAGGATACAACCCAATTCCGGTTACCCCCACACTTTCTTCCTTGAGTCGAGTCCACACGTGCATTCTGGTAGCACTTAACCAGACGAAAAATGGCTTTCCATCCTCATGTGCTTTCTCGATAAAGTCTATTGCGGCATCGGTAAACTCGCGGTCAGCGGTTTCCATTCTTTTCCTTGTCATTGGTCCTGTATCTTCGATTTTCCCATCGGAATAGGAATGTATCACACCTCTTGGACCGTATTTCTCATGGAAAGCTGGGTCCTTTGGATAGTAATATGTTTCCGGCTCTTCCTCTGCATTGAGGTGATAGAGGTTGCCAAAAAACTCATCAAATCCATGATTGGTTGGCAGGTGCATATCCTGATCCCCTAAATGGTTTTTACCGAACTGACCTGAGGTATAGCCATGTGGTTGAAGTAGTTCGGCAATTGTAGGTTGATTATCCTGGATCCCCTGTTTTGAACCTGGCATACCTATGGTTAGAAGCCCGGTCCTAAAAGGATGTTGCCCTAAAATAAACGCTGCTCGACCTGCTGTACAGGACTGCTGTGCGTACCAATCCGTAAACATTGCGCCCTCTTTGGCAATGCGGTCAATGTTCGGAGTTTCATAACCCATCATCCCATGGTTGTAGACACTGATATTGGCCCAGCCAATATCGTCTCCCCAAATCACAAGTATGTTGGGCTTGTCTTGTTCTTGTGCCAAAAGAGCAAAGGGCATCAAGACCAAGAAGAGGGTTCTTAAAAGTTTAAACATGATGTATTC
>CAZLUY010000108.1:0-3982 GCA_964562785.1 uncultured Limnohabitans sp.
GCCAAATCGACAAAAATCCCAAGCCTATTCATTTCACTAACTACCTCTTTTCCAAATTCAGTTAGACCTTCCATGCTTTCACCATGCGCTGATCCCCCTAGCTCATTGTCAAAAAAATGGGTCAATCCTATCATTCTGACACCGGCATTATAGACTTTCTGGAGATTATTGATATCTCCCTCGATTGCGTGGCCTCCTTCAATTCCTAGCATTGCACCGACAGTATTCTTGCCTTGATTTCTCTCAGAAACCAATCGCTGCATGTCTTCTTTGCTTGTAATGAATATGGCGCCGTCTCCTTCATTATCTACAAATTCACTTAAGCTATTCGCTTGAGACAGCGTTCTATTTACCAAACTGAACCAACTATTCATGGCTTCTCCTTTGGCAATGGTAAGTGGGGTGATATTATCGAAGGTCTCCGCACTATTACTCTCCATATTCTGACCAGATGGAGATTTGCTGACTATGGTAAACATCTGAAGCGAGGAATTTGCTTCTCTTAGTCGCGGGAAGTCCACATGTCCTCTATTTCCCCTTTTGTTGAGGTTTCTTCCCCATAAGAGAGCATCTGAATGTAAATCTGCAATGAAATCCAGATCCGAGTATAAGGATGCAGCTTGCTCGGAGACAGTATAAGGGGCGGCTTGTTTTACGGGATTCCTTTGTCCTTCTATATAGCCAGGGACGGTTAGGGTAACTATTAAAAAAAGTCCTATCAGGATGAGTAATCCCAGAATGAGTTTCTTCATTTTCAATTGGGTTTGAAAATAAAAATAACAAAGACTGGAATTAATTGACTTGCTGCGCTAAATATTCGTCTCCGTCGAGAGTAGGAGATAGGTTCAAGATTTCTTCTTCTGTAAATAGTCTGGATCGGGTATGGAATCTTACACCCAGTGGAATTTCTAAAGAAAAGCTGCTTCCTCTCCCTTTAACTATATCAATGGTGAGCTCACAGTGTTTCCAGTATTGGAATTGCGCAAAATTCATGAAGAAAGGGCAATCAGCAATCTGGCCCAGGTATACATCTGAGGCGCTTATTAAAAAATCTCCTTCCTCGAAGCACATGGGGGCGGAGCCATCGCAGCATCCACCGCTTTGATGAAACATGAGATTTGAGCCCGTTTGCTCTTTAAGTTTTGAGATTATGGATTTTGCCTCCTCTGTGACAAGAATTCTTGGGATTGTTTTCATATGTGCTTTGGTAAAAAAGGCAGGAGAAAATCCCCTGCCTTAGTAATTGGATCACTTTACACTCTAAAAGAATCCTAACTTATTCTTATCATATGAGATGAGCATGTTTTTAGTTTGTCGGTAGTGATCCAGCATCATCAAATGATTTTCTCGACCAAAGCCTGACTGCTTATATCCGCCGAAAGGTGCATGAGCAGGATAGGCATGATAGCAGTTCACCCATACTCGTCCAGCTTTGATTTCTCTCGGTACCTGATACAGCTCATGAGCATCTCTTGACCAAAGTCCGGCACCTAGACCATACATGGTGTCATTGGCGATTTGAATGGCCTCTTCAGTTGTTTTGAAGGTAGTTACGCAAGTCACTGGTCCGAAAATCTCCTCCTGGAAAATTCTCATCTTGTTGTTACCCTTGAATATGGTTGGTTTGATGTAATAGCCATTTTCCAATCCACTATTCAATCCTGCAGATTCTCCTCCGCAAAGAGCCAAAGCACCTTCTTCTTTTCCAATCTGCATATACGAGAGAATTTTCTCGTATTGGTCGTTTGAGGCTTGTGCTCCCATCATGGTGTCTGGAGAAAGTGGATGCCCCATTTTGATTGCCTTCGTTCTCTCAATCACCTTTTCCATGAATACATCATAAATGTCCTCATGAACCAAGATTCTGGATGGACAAGTACAAACTTCTCCTTGGTTTAAGGCAAACATAACAGCGCCTTCTACAGCTTTATCGAAAAACTCATCGTCGGCATCTGCCACGGATTTCATAAAGATATTAGGAGACTTACCACCTAATTCCATGGTCACAGGAATTAGATTTTGAGAAGCATACTGCATGATTAGCTTACCTGTAGTTGTTTCCCCTGTGAAGGCAACTTTTGCTACTCTTGTGGAGGTAGCCAGCGGCTTACCAGCCTCTACTCCAAACCCTGTAACTACATTGACAACACCTGGAGGTAATATCTCTCCAATTAACTCCATCAAAACCATAATACTGGTTGGAGTTTGCTCGGCTGGCTTCACCACACAGCAGCATCCTGCTGCTAATGCTGGAGCAATTTTCCAGGTAGCCATCAAGAGTGGGAAATTCCAAGGAATGATTTGACCTACAACGCCAAGTGGCTCATGTAATGCGATGCTTACGGTATTTGCATCGTGTTCTGAGATGGTACTTTCATCTGCTCTGATCACTCCAGCAAAATATCTGAAATGGTCAACGCAAAGAGGTAGATCGGCTGCTCTGGTCTCCCGGATAGCTTTTCCATTATCAATGGTTTCTACTCTTGCTAATAATTCAAGATTCTCCTCGATTACGTCTGCAATTTTGTTCAGTAGGAGCGCTCTTTCCGTAGGAGAGGTTTTTGACCAGGTCTCGAATGCTTCATGAGCTGCATCCAAAGCAAGTTCAATGTCTTGAGCATTGCCTCTTGCTGCTTGCGCAAATGGCTTTCCGTCAATTGGAGAAATATTGTCGAAATATTCTCCAGAGCTAGGTGCAACGAATTTGCCACCAATAAAATGATCGTAGCGTTCCTTTAAATCAGGGCGCTCTACGGGTGGATTTTGGGTTAATGTTAAAGTGTCCATAGTGCAATAGATTATTTTGATTAATTCAAATCTCCCAAATCAATTCCTTAAAAAATTGCACTAAATGATCATGTTATAGACCTGAATTGCGGAATGACGGTTGATTTTCATTGAAATCACCCATTTCGCTGACATTTATCATGTCAATTGGAGCGGGTGTTCCCTACTTTTCGAGATGACCCAAAGTAATTTTATAGGAGTTCCTTGGAGGAGTCCTAAGGATTTGAAAACTCTAGTAGAGAACCGTACAACCTATACCTTAGATAGTTGCGAGTTGAATATTTTTGAAACTCATCAGAAAGCAGCTGATGTGAATTTGAGGTTTGGGGACCTCGTTTTGACCACCATGCTCCGAGGTAAGAAGGTGATGCATTTATTTGATAATCCCGGCTTTGATTATCTGCCTGGCGAGTCGGTGATTGTACCTCCCAATGAAGTGATGAAAATAGATTTTCCTGAAGCAAAACTGGATAATCCAACCCAATGCGTTGCACTTTCCATATCTAAGGAAATGATTGAGAACACATTCAATCTATTGAATGAGCGCTTCAGTGACCGGGTTTTGACTGAAAAATGGGGATTAGATCTAAGCTATTTCCACCTTATTAATACTCAGGACCTATCAGAAATTATTAATCGTTTTGTCAGGATAGGAGTAAAGGAAAGGTCCAAAGAAAAGGATCTGATTGCA
The DNA here is from genome assembly GCA_964562785.1 of uncultured Limnohabitans sp. Lineage (GTDB taxonomy): Bacteria > Bacteroidota > Bacteroidia > Cytophagales > Cyclobacteriaceae > Algoriphagus. The sequence goes on from CAZLUY010000108.1 coordinate 3,479, forward strand.
TCCTTTGCCCTGAAAGAACTGCTGATACGTCTTACCCAGACACAGGCAAGGGATATGCTGGAAAAGACCTACAAGGAACTCTCTTCAAATAATCGCCTGGCTCATGTGGTTGACTATATCAAGAATAATATCCGTGATGAGTTCACCGTAGATCAGCTGGCAGATAAAGCCTGCATGAGCAAAGCACATTTTATCCGGACGTTCAAACTGGAATTGGGAATGACTCCAATTGATTTTGTCCTGAATGAGCGATTAAAGCTTGCACGCCAATACCTTTTGATGGGAGGCTTTCAGGTTCAGGAAGTTGCGATGATGTCCGGGTTCAAAAACAACACCTATTTCATTCGAGCCTTTAAGAAAGCGTATGGAAAGACTCCAAAAGCTTTCGCCAATCCTGGAAAAACTATCAGCTAGAATTTGATTTTTATCATTAAAAAATTATGTTTAATCAAATTTGACCATTAGAAAATTTGAGAAAATTTTCATAATCCAAATTTTATATGG
>CAZLUY010000109.1:0-2904 GCA_964562785.1 uncultured Limnohabitans sp.
TTATATAGGATACATCACTCCTGACGAGCTATATGATGAGCACTATCATGAAGTCAGAGAGATGAATTGGTTTGGCCCTGGCAATGGAAGCTATTTTGATAGGATGGTTAAGGAGTCAATTCAATTATTTAGTCCTCAATACTGATCCTCCATCGTTGGGACCTCACCCAACCTTGTTTGAATTTTACCTCCGTTTGGATTTTAAATCCAGCCTTTTGAAAAAAGGATTCATAATCAGGGATGTTTTTTCTAGGATGGTCTGTAGTCCATTGAAAGAATCGAAGCATAAGAGAATGCAAGACAGCTTGTCGCCAGTTCGAAGGGCTGAAAAAATCAACCAAGACGACTGTGCCACTTGGCTTTAGCCTTTTCTTCACTTCATCTAAGAAAGATTCTATATCCTCATCCTTTAGTGTATCTACCACAAAATGAAGCCAAATCTCATCGTAAGCATTTACTTCAGATTCAGAAAAATTTCCATGATGGAAACGAAGATTTGAGTCTTTAAGGTTGACTCTAGCCAAATCCAACATTGCTTCAGATAATTCCCAAAAATCCCCGCTAAGTTTCTCTCGGATCGCCCCATAATCTTGACCATCACCACCTCCAATAATCAATACCTCCTTAGACATATCCGGTTTGACGGTATGGAGCTTGGAATTCTTGAGATCATTCCCAAAAACCAAACGGGCCAATGAACTGTAGAAGGAGGCGATATTCTTATACCTATCTCTCAAATGAAAAATAGGATAGCGGGTAACAGGAAAGATAATTCCATTTGTTGCCGACTTTGGGCAACAGAAATTTTTGAGGAATAAAAACTCAAATAATGGACAACCGCCATGGCTAACAAAATCATTATAAAAGCTTTGTAGAAAGACAGCGCAAACAGAAAGAATAGTAAAAGACCTAGAATCAAGCCGACAACTATGCCTCTTAGGATGGAAGCAAACCTTTGCTGGGAAACAAAAGAGAGTAAAGATAGAGATCCCTCGGCTTTGTCTTTCTCCTTATCCTGATAGGTGAGCATGAGTAAGTTCAGCAATGCCAAGACAAAATAGCTTATCCAAATAGCCCCAAATTCCCATGTCAGATCTATTGGATCAACATTCCAGATAGGGAGCCAGGAAATCCCAAGCACATAGAAAAAGGCCGTACTGATCTCTTTGAGCCAAGCCAATTTCTGGCTAAACTTTCTAAGCATAGCCATAATCCCCAATATTAATACTCCTAGAAAAATCGCCCACAGCAAATCAAGAGATTTGCCAAAAACTAAATAGCCCAGTACCAAACCAGCAATCAAAACTAAAACCAAGAGCCAGGATAACCAGCCTTTATTTCTTATGTGAAATTGATGTCTATCTGGAGTGGAACCAACCGGGATCTTCCTTGCATCAATCAAATGGTCCAGAGTATAAATTCCCCATATACTCATTCCCAAAAGCAAATAGGCAAGCGGCTCGATTTCAACCCTCAAAAATCGACTGAAAAAATACATCCCGGCCAAACCTCCAAAGACTACATCTAGAGAAAGCCATGAAATTCTATTGATAAGGGACCTTAGCATTTAATCCCCAAAAATAAGGCTATCATATAAGAAGAATGCTTTGACTCTCCGATAATGAATACTTTTTTCTATTTTCAAAAAATGACCTTCTCGATGAAAAAACTTTTCGCCCTCTCATTCTCCCTTTTCTTGGCCTTGAGTGTCTTCGCTCAAAGCCCAATCAAAATCGCCTGTGTCGGAAACAGTATTACCCAAGGACCTGGACGGGACAACCCTGATAGTTATCCTCTGCAGATGCAAGCTATTCTGGGAGATACTTACCTGGTGAAGAACTTTGGCGTTAGTGGTCGAACCATGTTAAGAAATGGGGATTACCCTTATTGGAATGAGCCTCAATTCGAAGAGGTAAAGGAATTTCAGCCAGACATCCTTGTAATTATGCTAGGCACTAATGACTCCAAACCACAAAACTGGAAATACGCATCAGAATTCCGACAAGACTATCTGGACATGATCGATGAGTTTAAAGAACATATGCCAGTTGATGGGAAGGTATATGTAATTCTCCCAGTTCCTGTAACCCGTGAAAATTTTGGAATTACCCCAGTAGTTATGAACTCTGAACAGCGTCTTATGCTCTATGACATCATTGATGAAAGTGGTTCAGACTTCATCGACCTATACACGCCTTTTATGGGCAAAGAAGATCTTCTACCTGACGGAGTTCACCCAAATACGGAAGGTCTTGGAATTATGGCAAGTGTGATCGCCAGAGCCATTAGATTGTAAACATCACTCTTTTACTATATGAATTTTGATTTTTGGGTCTATGCCTGGATTGCTTTCGGAGTAATCACATTCCTTTTTCTTGTCTTTTCAAAAATTCGTGCACCTTACGGAAGACATACCCGAAAAGGCTGGGGAGTCATGGTGGACAATCGCTGGGGCTGGTTCATTATGGAACTTCCAGCACTTCTCACTTGCCCTTTAATTGCTATTCTTGGTCCAGCAGATAAGAGCATTGTAGCTTGGATGGCCATAGGTTTATGGGTGCTTCACTATGGAAACCGGGTTTTAATCTTCCCTTTCAAATTAAAGACTGACGGTAAAAAAATGCCCATTTCCATTGTTCTGAGTGCTATGCTTTTTAATGTGATTAATGGATTTGTGAATGGCTATTACTTGGGCTTCATCGGTCATGAAAACTCTGATCTATTAGCCATTAATCTCTGGGCGGGTGTGATCATCTTCTTCGCAGGAAGATTTATTAACATGACTGCAGATAAGAAACTCATAGCATTACGCGAAAAAGGAGAAGGATACAAAATTCCACAGGGCTGGCTATTTAAATATATCTCTTGTCCCAATCACTTTGGGGAAGTCATAGAGTGGACTGG
>CAZLUY010000110.1:0-2318 GCA_964562785.1 uncultured Limnohabitans sp.
ATTTGAGCATAGATGCTATCCGCTGGAGCCGTTTGTAATTTTTGAGGATCCATTCCCATGTAACCTTCATTTTGAATCAAACCCACTGGCTTACCCAATTCTTCAGAAAGCCAGATTGCCGTCATTTCTGGAGAGGTAATGAAAGGAATGTCTCTTTCAAAAGTACCCGTCCACTGATCGGGTTGCTGGTAGCTGAATTGATTGGTGAATCGATCCCTTTCGAAATCATAGGAAGTCCATTCTTCTGGCTTCTTTGCTTCAAGCTTGCTCTTAAAAATCTCAGGATATATCTCGAAGATTTTGTCTTCTTCCGACTTATCAAATCGAACTACATTGCCATAGATAGGGAAGGCCGATCGCTCGGTAGCAAAGTAGTAGTTGTACCAATCCCAGGACCATCCTGGCCCGAAGGCTTCTACCTGATCAAAATTGTCCAACAGGACTAGCTTCTTGTCCGAGTCTCTTAGGAAATCTATGGCCGTGCTATCCATAAAATCCGGATGAAGCAGACTAGGGTCTCCTGTTCCCCAAAAGATCAAAGAATCACCTCTTTCGAGATAGTTGAGACCATTGATTTTTCCATCTCCCAGAATGGTGTAGGAAGTGTAAAAAGTAAAGAGCTTTGTGTTGGATGCCGGGATAAAGTATTTGTCTGAATTGATATCGACGAGGACTTTGTCCTTCACCGGGTCAACTAGCATAAAGCCTAAATGACCTTGATCAAAGACTTCAGAATCCTCAAAAGATTTATTGATTTTCTTTACCGTGCAGGAGGATGCAAGGATCAAAAAGGCTAATAGGATTTTCTTCATTTCTGAAAATATAAAAATCCATGGGTAAAAAGTCTCTGAACTTTATGAGCACAAAAAAAGAGCTGCGAAAGGCAGCTCTTTAAGGTTAGGTTGGTGATACAATTACTTTGTATATTCTTCAGTAGTCGTAGTGACAGTTTCATTTCCGTCCTCGTCAACAACGATCTCTTTCTTTACTTCTACAACTTTGATTTCTGCCATCTCGCCATGAGAATCATGAGAGGAAAGAAGTGGTGCAATTACCAATCCTACAAGGCAAGTCAATTTGATAAGGATGTTCATGGATGGACCAGAAGTATCCTTGAATGGATCTCCTACCGTATCTCCTGTTACAGCAGCTTTGTGAGCCTCAGAGCCTTTGAAAGTCATTTCTCCATCAATCATTACACCTGCTTCGAAAGACTTCTTAGCGTTATCCCAGGCACCGCCAGCATTGTTCTGGAAGATGGCCCACATAACACCAGAAACGGTAACACCTGCCATATAACCACCAAGAACCTCAGCAGCCAACATGGTATCTCCAGTTGCAATTTGTGTTACAAAAGCAATCAAGATTGGTGAAACGATAGTCAATAATCCTGGAAGCATCATTTCCTTCAAGGAAGCATTGGTAGAGATCTCAACACACTTATCGTACTCTGGCTCAGCTTTTCCTTCCATGATACCTGGAATTTCTTTGAACTGACGTCTTACCTCTTTTACCATCGCCATGGCTGCCTTACCAACAGAACTCATAGCCAATGCGGAGAAAACTACAGGAATCATTGCTCCAACAAATAGAGCTGCCAATACTGGTGCTTTGAAGATGTTGATTCCGTCAATACCCGTGAATGTTACATATGCCGCGAAAAGTGCTAGAGCCGTCAATGCTGCAGAAGCAATCGCGAATCCTTTACCAATTGCTGCAGTTGTGTTACCAACTGAGTCAAGAATATCAGTACGCTCACGTACTTCTTTTGGCAATTCACTCATTTCTGCGATACCACCCGCATTATCAGCGATAGGGCCGAAAGCATCAATAGCCAACTGCATAGCCGTTGTAGCCATCATTGCAGAAGCAGCAATTGCTACACCGTAGAAACCTGCGAAAGCATAAGCTCCCCAGATAGCAGCAGCAAAAAGCAATACAGGAGCGAATGTCGACATCATACCCTGAGAAAGACCAGCGATGATGTTTGTAGCAGCACCTGTGGAAGAGTTCTGGATAATGCTCATCACGGGCTTCTTACCCATTCCTGTGTAATATTCAGTGAAGTAGCTAATCAAGCCGCCTACAGCTAGTCCAATCAAAACAGCTGCGAATACATCAAATGCGCTAACAGATTGTAATCCTTGACCGAAGAATGTCATCTGCATTTCAGCAGGAAGCATCCAATTGATGATGAAGTAAGAAGCAATACCTGTAAGGATAATTGATCCCCAGTTACCTTTATTCAATGCAGCTTGCACCTGTGCTTCTTTCGCATTGTTGTCGCTAATCTTGATGATCAATGACCCAACAATTGA
>CAZLUY010000111.1:0-4639 GCA_964562785.1 uncultured Limnohabitans sp.
TTCCTGAGCCTTACCGATCATAGGATCTTTTTCCTCAGGGATGATCACGTCATTAAGTCCCATTGATAGACCACCCTTGTATGCCATCTGGAATCCAAGGTGCTTGATATCGTCAAGGAACTGAGCAGTTCTGGAAATACCGCAAACCTTCACAACCATTGCAATGATTTGCTGAAGCTTCTTCTTAGTAAGAAGTTCATTTACATAGCCTACTTCCTCTGGAACAAACTGGTTAAAGATCAATCTACCAGCAACCGTCTCAACGATTTGCTCAACAATCTCACCATTCTCGTTACGTACATTAACCTTACACTTAATGTTAGCGTGCTGAGAGATAGCTCCTTCGTTAAGAGCGATGATTACCTCTTCTTGGCTATAGAAGGTCATTCCTTCTCCTAAGACAGGCTCTTCTTTAGTAGACTTCTTACCCTTAGTTACATAGTACAGTCCAAGTACCATATCCTGAGAAGGTACAGTAATTGGAGCACCGTTAGCCGGGTTAAGAATATTATGAGCAGATAGCATCAAGGTAGATGCTTCCAATATTGCTTCATGACCAAGTGGTACGTGAACCGCCATTTGGTCACCATCAAAGTCAGCGTTAAATGCTGTACATACTAATGGGTGTAGCTGAATCGCTTTACCTTCAATAAGCTTAGGCTGGAATGCCTGAATACCTAATCTGTGAAGCGTAGGAGCACGGTTAAGCAATACAGGGTGTCCTTTCAATACATTTTCAAGAATATCCCATACAACCGGATCCTTGCGGTCAACAATCTTCTTGGCAGATTTTACAGTCTTCACAATACCTCTTTCCATCAGCTTTCTGATGATGAAAGGCTTGAAAAGCTCAGCCGCCATGTTTTTAGGAAGACCACACTCGTGAAGCTTCAACTCAGGTCCAACTACAATTACAGATCGTCCAGAGTAGTCAACACGCTTACCAAGAAGGTTCTGACGGAATCGACCTTGCTTTCCTTTAAGCATGTCAGAAAGCGACTTCAATGCTCTGTTTCCGTCGCTTCTTACCGCATTCACCTTTCTTGAATTATCGAATAGTGAATCAACAGCCTCCTGAAGCATTCTTTTCTCGTTTCTCAAGATCACCTCAGGTGCCTTGATATCGATCAATCTCTTCAATCGGTTATTTCTGATGATTACTCTTCTATAAAGATCATTCAAGTCGGAAGTAGCAAATCGACCTCCGTCCAAAGGAACCAATGGTCTTAATTCTGGTGGAATCACCGGAACCATTCTTACTACCATCCACTCAGGTCTATTTTCGATTCTGGTTCTGGCATCTCTGAAGGCCTCAACCACCTTCAATCGCTTCAACGCCTCTGCCTTTCTCTGCTGAGAAGTATCAGTTGCAGCCTGATGTCTCAAAGAGTAAGAAAGATCATCCAGATCAAGTCTTGCCAATAGCATCTCAATTGCCTCTGCACCCATCTTTGCGATGAACTTATTAGGATCATCATCATCAAGCTGATGGTTTTCCTTAGGCAACTTATCCATGATATCGAGATACTCGTCTTCAGTCAGGAAGTCTAGGTACTGAACTCCATCCTCAGCTTTGATACCAGGCTGAACTACAGCATAACGCTCGTAGTATACAATCTGATCAAGCTTTTTGGTAGGCAGACCAAGTAAGTATCCAATCTTGTTAGGAAGAGACTTGAAGTACCAGATGTGGGCAACAGGAACCACCAATTCGATGTGTCCCATTCGCTCTCTTCGCACCTTTTTCTCGGTCACCTCTACACCACATCGGTCACAGATGATTCCCTTGTATCGGATACGCTTATATTTTCCACAATGACACTCCCAGTCTTTAACTGGACCAAAAATTCTCTCACAGAACAACCCACCCATCTCTGGCTTGTAGGTTCTGTAGTTGATCGTTTCTGGCTGAGTAACCTCCCCGTTTGAGCTATCCAGAATTGATTCTGGAGAAGCCAAACTGATGGTCACTCTTGAAAAGTCATTGTTGAGTTTTTTATTTTTTCTAAACGCCATAGTTTTTGAAAGATATGTAGTGGGCCCTTTCAGACCCGATAAGCCAAATTAATCTAATGTAATCTCAAGTGCCAAGCCTCTCAATTCGTGAACCAATACATTGAATGATTCTGGAATATTTGGCTTAGGAAGGTTCTCACCTTTCACTATCGACTCATAGGCTTTCGCCCGCCCGATCACATCATCAGACTTCACAGTCAGAATCTCTTGAAGTACATGAGAAGCACCAAATGCCTCCAATGCCCACACTTCCATCTCTCCAAATCTCTGACCACCAAACTGGGCTTTACCACCTAGTGGTTGTTGAGTAATAAGAGAGTATGGTCCGATAGATCTAGCATGCATCTTGTCATCTACGAGGTGACCAAGCTTAAGCATATACGCGATACCGACCGTTACAGGTTGGTCAAATCTCTTTCCTGAAAGTCCATCATACAGATATGTTCTTCCGAAAGCAGGTAGTCCAGCTAGTTCAAGCTCAGTAGAAACTTCTTCCATAGTCGCTCCATCAAAGATTGGAGTTGCATATTTCTTACCAAGTTTCTGTCCCGCCCAAGCAAGCACAGTTTCGAAAATCTGTCCGATGTTCATTCGAGAAGGTACACCTAGTGGATTCAATACGATATCCATTGGAGTTCCGTCCTCAAGGAATGGCATGTCTTCATCACGAACGATTCTGGCAACGATACCTTTGTTTCCGTGACGTCCAGCCATCTTATCACCTACCTTCAGCTTACGCTTCTTAGCCACATAAACCTTAGCAAGCTGAACGATACCTGCAGGAAGCTCATCACCTACTTCAAGAGTAAATCTGTCTCTCTTAAATAGACCACTAACTTCATTTCTTGCATTAGTATAGTTCTTCACCAATTTCACGATAAGGTCATTGGTGTGCTCATCTTTAGTCCAGTCATCAAGGATGATATCTGAAATAAGATTTGCTTCCTCAGGAACATTATAGTTACTCTCGTCTCTGTAAGGGTTCTTCGCAGGGAATAGATTGTTTTCAATATTCTTAGCGTTGAACTTAGTTCCCTTGCTGATGATCTCATCACCAAACTTATGTCTCACCCCTTGAGAAGTCTTTCCTTCAAGGATAGTTACAAGCTTGTTGATCATTCTAGCGCGGATTGCCAATAGATCTTTAGAGTAAGATCCTTTCAACTTCTCAACCTCAGCCTTAGATCTCGCTCTGTGATCCTTGTCCTTCTTAGGTCTTGCGAAAAGCTTAGTCTCAATCACCACACCATTTAGGGATGGGGAAGCCTTCAAAGAAGCATCTTTTACATCACCTGCTTTGTCACCAAAGATGGCTCTAAGAAGCTTCTCTTCTGGAGTAGGATCAGTTTCTCCTTTCGGAGTGATCTTACCGATGATGATATCACCTTCTTTGATTTCAGCACCTACTCGAATAATACCATTCTCATCCAAATGCTTAACAGCTTCTTCAGATACGTTTGGAATTTCAGAAGTAAGTTCCTCTTCACCTCGCTTAGTATCCCTAACCTCTAGCTGGAATTCTTCAACGTGGATAGAAGTAAAGATATCTTCTCTTACAACTCTCTCAGAGATTACGATCGCATCCTCAAAGTTGTATCCTTGCCATGGCATGTAAGCCACCTTAAGGTTCTTACCGAGAGCAAGTTCACCTTCGTTAGTCGAGTAACCTTCAACTAGTACCTGACCTTTAACCACTTTTTGTCCTTTAAGAACAAGAGGAGTCAAGTTGATCGTAGTATCCTGGTTAGTTCTTCTAAACTTGATCAGGTCGTAAGACTTATACTCATCAGTGAAGTTCACTAACAATTCATCGTCAGTCAGATCATATTTGATAGTGATCTTTTTCGCATCGACATAATCAACCACACCATTAGCTTCCGCAATGATCAATGATCTAGAGTCAACAGCTGCCTTAGCTTCCAAGCCAGTTCCAACAATTGGAGACTCAGCCTTCAACAATGGCACAGCCTGACGCTGCATGTTGGATCCCATCAATGCACGGTTTGCATCATCGTGCTCCAAGAATGGAATTAGAGAAGCGGCAACAGATACAATTTGGTTTGGTGCAACGTCCATGTAACTGATCTCTTTTGGATCAAGAACAGGGAAGTCACCTTCAAATCTAGCTTTCACCTTCTCATTGACAAACTTTCCAGAATCGTCCAATGGAGCATTTGCCTGAGCAATATTATTATCATCTTCTTCTTCAGCAGTAAGGAAGATCATATCATCCTTCTTCATGCCTACTTTTCCGTCCTTCACTTTTCTATAAGGAGTCTCAAGGAATCCCATGGTATTCACTTTTGCGTGAACACATAGTGAAGAAATCAAACCAATGTTTGGTCCTTCAGGAGTCTCAATAGTACAAAGTCTACCGTAGTGAGTATAGTGAACGTCACGAACCTCAAATCCTGCACGCTCTCTGGATAGACCACCTGGCCCCAATGCAGAAAGTCTTCTCTTATGAGTCAGCTCCGCAAGTGGGTTAGTCTGATCCATGAACTGAGAAAGCTGGTTTGTTCCAAAGAACGAGTTGATAACTGAAGAAAGCGTTCTCGCATTGATCAAATCAACCGGCTTGAAATCTTCGTTAACACGAACGTTCATTCTCTCACGGATAGTT
>CAZLUY010000112.1:0-2436 GCA_964562785.1 uncultured Limnohabitans sp.
GCATCGTTAAAGACCTGTACCAAATGATGAGTTCCTCGATTTTCGATGTTCTCTCTGATTCGGTCAAATACAATCACCGTATCGTTGATGGAGTAACCAATCACGGTCAGAACGGCCGCGATAAATACCTGGTCTATTTCGAAAGTCGCTCCAAAGGCACTTGCAATAGCAAAGGCCGCGATCACAAACAAGGTATCGTGAATCAATGCAATGATAGAACCAAGGGAGAACTGCCACTTTCTAAATCTTACAAGGATGTAAAGGAAGATGGCGATCAGGGCAACGATCATTGCCTCACCTGATGAAGCTTTGATATCATCTGCCACAGTAGCACCTACCTTTGAAGATCCGGTGATAGCGAATTCAGTATCCGTAAGGTTTTCAGCATCCGTAGTGAATGCCAATCCTGTTACAGTAGAGATACCTTCCTTCACTTTAGTTTCTACTTCAAGGTTTGAAGCAGCATCATCTTCATTGATCAGGTAAGAAGTAGTCACCTTAAGTACATTGTTTGCACCATAGGTCTTAACTTCAACTGAGCCATCAAACTCTCCATCCAAACCTACTTTCAAGTCGGAAGCAGACATTGGCTGGTTGAATTCAACAATATAAGATCTACCACCTGTGAAATCTACACCGAATTTGAGACCGTTGACAGCGGCGATGCCTAAACCGATTACGATGATCGCTGAAGAAGTCATATAGGCGATTCTTCTCTTGCTTAGGAAGTCGATATTCAGCTTGCTAAGGGCATTCTTTGCAAGTGGAGTTTCAAAGCTGATTTTACTCTTCTCACCTTTCTTGCTCATCCATGATACGATCACTCTTGTGATGAATACGGCTGAGAAGAATGAAGAAGCAATACCAATCATCAATACGATTGCAAAGCCTTTAACTGGACCTTGTCCAAGTGCATAAAGGATAGCACCGGTTAGGAAAGTAGTTACGTTGGAGTCAAGGATTGCACTGAATGCTTTGTCATAACCAGCGCTGATTGCTTGAAGTAAACCCACTCCGTTTCTTAGCTCTTCCCTGATTCTTTCGAAGATCAGAACGTTTGCATCAATGGACATACCGATGGTCAGTACGATACCTGCGATACCTGGAAGAGTAAGCGCTGCACTAAGCTGGGCAAGAATTCCAAGAATAAAGAAGATGTTAAAGATCAGAGCAGCAATCGCTACCAAACCACCTTTAGCATAGTATGCAACCATGAAAAGAACTACAATTACCAAACCAGCTACCATTGAAATCAAACCTTGATTAAGCGCTTCCTGACCAAGGGTTGGACCAATGATACTTTCTTCTACGATTTGAGTAGGTGCTGGAAGAGAACCAGACTTAAGGATATTAGCCAAATCCTGAGCTTCCTGAAGATCAAAGTTTCCTGAGATTTCAGAGGATCCGTTAGGGATCTCACCATTCACAACTGGCGCAGTATATACATAGTCATCAAGTACTACTGCTACTCTTCTACCGATATTCTCGGAAGTAAGCTTTCTCCATTTTCTAGCACCTTCAGCATTCATCTGCATGGATACTGCAGGACGTGAAGTTTGGTCAAGAGTCTGACGAGCATCGGTTACTACATCACCTTCAAGTGGAGCTTCGTCTGAACCTCTTCTCAACTGGATAGCGTAAAGCTCAAGATTCTCAGAACCATCTTCAGCAACCTGAGGCTTAACAGCCCAAAGAAGCTTAATGTCTCTTGGGAGCAATCTGTTATATCTCTCTTGCTTAAGAATTCGGTTGATAGCCATGGTGTCTTTCACATCATACACCAAGCCCAAATTAGACTTCATCAAAGCGATCAAAGGAGAGACTGAATTATTCTGAAGAGGATCGATCTCTTCCAATTGCTGCTCAAGTGCGTTGATCAAAGAATCTTCCTCGGAAAGCTCTTCTGTAGATTCTTCCGCAACTTCTTCTTCCGCAGGCTCTGCGGCTTGATCGGCTACCCACGCGGTGTTGATAGCTTCTATCGCTCCACCATACTCATTCAATTCAGAAACTTCCCAGAACTGAAGCTTGGCTACACCCTGTAGAAGGTTTCTTACACGCTCCTGATTGTCAACACCAGGAAGCTCAATTTGAATTCTACCAGAACCCTGGATTCTCTGAATGTTAGGCTGAGAAGTACCGAATCGGTCAATCCTTGTTCTAAGGATATTGAAAGATCGATCAATTGCATTCTCAATTTCAGTATCGATGATATCAAGGATTTCAGCGTCAGTAGACTCAAGAGAAATTCTTCCTCTATTCGCCGCAGTAGCGAAAATAGAGCTTAGATTTTTGCCTGGGCTATTCGCTTGGAAAGCAGAATAAAACAAGTCGATGTACTTCTCATTTGAAGTCTTCGCTTGCTCACGAGCTTCTTCTACAGCTGCGTTGAACGCTTCGTCTTTTGGATTTCCGGCAAGACCCTTCACGATCTCT
>CAZLUY010000113.1:0-8620 GCA_964562785.1 uncultured Limnohabitans sp.
GCTTAATGCCCAATGGTTGAGGGAAAACTGATCAATTCGGATAGACAAACAGTCCAATCCGTTTTTCAGAAGCTAAAGGATCGCTCATCCTTACTGATTCTGAAATCTAAAATGACCCCAATGATGATTAGGGCTAGAGCGGCCAATACCACACCGAAAATAAGACTGAAACTTATGTTGTCCTGAACTGCGAAGGCTACAGCAAAGGCAATCGCGAAACTACAGGCCCAAGTTGTGTAGTAATTCTTGGGAACAAAGCGCATTTTTTTCTTCAGGAACCTTCTAAACTCGCTCAGTTTTTCCTTATACATTTCATTGCTGATGGAAGGTATTTTCTCCAACTCAAGAAATTGGATATAGCTCTCGATGTCCTCCTTTTGATCCGAGTTCAAGCCTTTTTGCTTTAGTCGCCTTAGGAGTGTGATGAATTTCTCAAAAGTTTTTATTTCCGATTTGTCGCTTGTCTTGGCTAGCTGCTTTTTAAGGAAGATAATGGTACCCTCTAAATCCATGGTTTCTTGAGCCTGACTGTCATCTACGAGTTCCTCCAGTTTCACGCCTAGTGCCATAGCTACTCGCTTCACTGTCTCTCCAGTAGGCTTGGATTCATTGTTCTCCATCCGCTGAATAGTTCTTAAGCTTACCTTTGATTCTTCAGCTAAATACTCCTGAGACATGCCCCTTTTTGCTCTTAAGTCCTTCAGCTTTTTGGATAGTTCTGTTAATTCCATTTTCAGATCTTAATTGTTTGAGCAAATTTATGTCAGGATGCCTACTCACTATTACGTCAGGTCTACGTCATCTTTGCGACAAGCTCTTTTTTGCCTATTTAAGCCCAAATATGGCTTATTCTTCAGAATATTCATCAAGAGTAGAAATCAGCTCCTTTGACCAATTAATCATTTGATCTCTTACTCCGACGATAATACTTTGCTGCTGAATCTTCATAATAACCAGCGCATTCAGTGCTGCATAAAGTTCATGCTCTTCGCTTTTCATCCAGAACCGTTTTTCTATTGGTCCCATTTCCTCATCGAACATGGGTGATCCGAAAGCTGTGTAAGCAGGTTTGTTAGGAAACTTTTGAAGTATGCTTTCAAAGCTATCAAACATGGCTTGGATATTTTTGTCTAGCATTCCCTGAGAAGAAAGTTGCCTGCCATGATGTTTTAGTATAGCATCTGCTAATGCTGAGTCCAGTAAGTCCATATGACCATTGGCATTGATCCGATCAAAGGTTGCTGTATTGTAAGAATTCGATGGAGAAAAGTAAGGACTAAATTCCCTCCGAATCATTTTCACCAGAGTATCCTTGTTAGCTCCTTCAGAATCCATTCGATGGACAATGTCCCAATGGTATTCGATGTCGGCACTCATATCAGAATTCGTGAAATGAAGATAAACTGTGTCAGCAATCAGATCCCTTTTGAAGTTCTCAATGTAGGACTCCTTTAGCGCCTGATTATTTTGCCTTGTTCTTAAGTCATTAATCTGTAGGGCTATTAGAATTCCTATGACCACCAGGACAATTTCACCAATTGCATAAAGGAGGTATTTTCTGAGTCGTTTTTCGGCCATAAGCTTTCGTCTGATTTTACTGAATAGTCGAATCATGAAAAAAGTATTAAGTGATAAACTATGATCGCTGCTAACACAACGATCGGGGTACAGCCTTATCAGCCTTTCATAAGTTAATGATAAAAAATGGCTTGTAGGATTTGGGTGACTCGTCAGGTCCAACCAACTAGTAAGGCGTGGAGATGATGAGCTATGTTTTCGCTAGCTATTGATCAGTTTCCTCGATAAATGACTGGATCGCTTTTACAAGAGCTGCACGATTATCATTTAAAGTGGAGTGTCCGGCATCAGGAATCATCACATACCTTGAATCATTTACTAATTGACTCAGTCTTTCCACAGTTTCGGGTCTCGCCTCATCAAATTCGCCAGTGGTGAAAAGGGTGGGTACGTTTACTCTTGTAAGATTTTCGGCATTCTCATAATTCCTCAATGTTCCTGTAGCCGTAAATTCACTGGGCCCCCACATATAGTTGTAGATAAAGCTATTTCTACTGGAAGGCACCGTGTCGTATGGATGCTTCACATACTCCTTCCTTCGACCATGTTGGCTCGCAAAATACCTGTTGGCTGCATCATAAGATTCGGTATTAAAAGCGCTGTCTCTTTCAGCATTTCGTATGGCCGTTTGTATGGTGTCAGGAAGTGAAGCGATTAGAATGTCAGCATCTGCTGTCCAAATAGAAGTGCTGAAATAGGGGCTGTTAAAAACAATTCCTTTAACCCCTTCAGGATAATGTGAGTAATATTCCAGAGCCAGAGCTGCACCCCAGGATCCGCCTACCAGATAGAATTCCCCAAGATCTAACTCTTCTTTCACCGCTAAGACTTGAGCTCGGAGCTTATCGACTTTAAGCAAAGAAGTATCCTGATGATTATCAGAACGACCAGAACCTAATTGATCAAACATAATTACAGGCCTCTCCTTAGCGATTTCGGAAAGATTGAAATAACCTCTACTGGTTCCTCCAGGGCCGCCATGCATACAGAGTAAGGGAGTTTTATCTCCTTCTCCCATGATTCCATACCAGATCTTACCACCCTCCACTTCGATGTAACCACTTCCTTGTTTGAGTGAAGGATTGCTTTTTAGATTGATGAAGAATGTGGAAAGAGCGAAAGAAATCAGAAGGAAAAACAGGATGGGTATTCTGATATCTCTTTTCTCGTTTGAGTTCATGGAAATAGGGGTGTCCTGATAAATTTATAAAGGTAATATTACAGCTAAAATCAGAATAATTTTGGCGCTTTTAGTATTCGCCCTCTAGTAATTTGTCCTTGGAAATGATTTCTTCCGTTGACTATTTCTGGTCAATCAGATTGTTCCGGTATCCGAAATTTACTAATCCAATTGCGCTATTCGTATCCGCCTTTTTCATCATGTTTCGCTTATGAGATTCAACGGTTCTTTCACTTATAAAAAGAAGTTCGGCTATTTGTTTACTTGAATGCTCTTGGGCTATTAGTTTCAGAATTTCCTTTTCTCTATCAGAGAATAGTTTATGCTCCTGTTGAAAGCTTAGAGCCTCAATTAGCATTTTATTTATATCATCACTCAAATGAATTTTTCCTTGTCTGGAATTTTCAATTGCGCTTAATAACTCATCGGAAGGATCATCCTTAAGGACATAGCCACTAATTCCTTCCTTCAGAATCTCCTTGACCAAGTGGTTTTCCCTATGCATGCTAAGAATGATGATTTTTGTAGAAGGATATGCCTTTTTCACAAACCTAACCAACCCAAGTCCATCTATTCCTGGAAGCGAATAATCTGAAATAATTAAGTCCACTTTATTGTCTTCCAGGAACTTTATCGCATCCTCAGCTGAATTGACTGACTCAATCACTTCATAATCCTCAACAGAAGAAAGGAGTGACCGGACTCCATCAGTCACAATGGCGTGGTCGTCTACCAAAAGTATTTTTATTGTTTTAGCCTTATTCTCCCTTTTCATAAAGAATTTCATTTACCAAAGGACGCAAACCTATATTCAAATTCCCATCGGTTAAATCCAGTAATTATGCATGCGCATTTTCCGCTATTTCTTTATTCTCTCTTAATTTAATAGGAGCATCTAAAATAAAGGTGGTTCCTGGCAGCCCTTTCTGTGAATCGATTTGAAGTTCAGCTTTGATGAGGTTCTTACGAGATAGAATATTTTTCCAACCATTACCCTTTTTTGAGTTTTTAAAACTATCCAAATTGAACCCTTCACCATCATCTTCTATGCTCAAATTGATCTCATCGGCATGTTGAATTAATTGAACGGTAATCTTCTTGGCATTGGAATGCTTCATGATATTATTCGTCCATTCCTGAAAAATTCTGTAAATATTTATTTCTAAAACTTCGGCCATTCTTTCATTTTCCAGCCCATGTGAAATGTATTCAGTAGCAATTTTTCCACTACTATTGATTCTGAATAAATATTCATTTAGTCCGGCATCAAGGCCGTATTTGATTAAAGTCGCCGGCATGAGGTTAAAACAGATGTTTTTTAGTTCACCTCCCATTTCCTTGAGGATTTTTTCTGATTCATAATAAACCTTCTCTTTATCCTCAATCGAGTTTGTTCCATTCAGTTGATCTACTTTATGCTTAATAAGCGATATGTATTGGCCGAAACCATCATGTAAATCCTCCGAAAATCTTCTCCTTTCGTCATCTACGCTTTTGACAACTGCGTCTATTTGCTGCTCGATGGACTTTTTCCTTTCCTCCGCAAGCCTTTCTTTGGCTTTTAGCTTAATTCTATTTCTCAGAAGAAATGCCATGACAAGAATGAAAATCACAAGAAGGGAGATGGATCCTATGAGCCAACCATTTCTTTCAATTACCAGGTCTTTTTGAGCAAGTAATAAATCTTGTTCATTGATCTTACGCTCCTTGGCTTCTGTCTCGAATTTTGCTTCTAGTTCTGCCACTTGCTTATCATTGGCTTCAAGTAGGATGGAGTCCTTATAGCTGTGATAAAGCTCCTTATTCTCCCATGCCTCTTCAACTCTACCCAATTCCCGATAGGCTTGTGATTTGAGATTATAGGACTCTCTTAGGATTAATTTTGACCCTAATTCTTCTCCCATATTCAATGCAGTATCCAGGTAGGCAAAAGTGCTGGAGTAACGTTTTAAAGCAAGTTGTGGCTCCGCCATATTAAAATATGCGATTGCCAACTTCTCCTTATCCAAGCTTCTTTTGTGTAGGGCTATAGACTTTCCTGTGGCTTCAATGGATTCCTCATATTTTCCCTGATAATTGTAAACAGCCCCTAAATTGGCCAGACAAAGAGACATTCCGCGAATATCGTTACCGGCTTCATGGATTACATATGCTTTTTTAGTGTAGTAGGTAGCACTATCGATTTGCCCTCGAAACCAATGGGTACCTGCTATATTGCTGTAACTGGCGGCTACTCCAAGTGAATCCAATGCTTCTCCCCGAATATTCAAGGCTTTGTAATTGTAGTTTTCAGCCTTATCCAGATCTCCTTGGCTTTGGTATGTTATACCCATATTGTTGTACAACTTGGCACAAGGATAGTCAGGGTAAGTTTCGCAAATCTTAGCCCCTTTTAAATAGAATACTAAGGCAGAATCATAATTCGTCAAGGTGTGATAGGCATAACCCAAATTAGCATAAAGCCCTACCTGAGTCTTTGAATCTTGATTATTCTGCCCTATAGAAATCCCAATTTTGAAATCCTCAATGGATTCTGTTGTATAACCTTCAAGCATTTTTAATCTACCCAGATTATTGTACCCTCTGGATATTAAACTGTCTATGCCAAGACTCTCGGCCAGGCTTATTGCGGTTGAGTAGTAGAATTTCGCTGAATCAGTTTGCTTGGCATCTTCGAGTAATATGCCTTTCGTTATTAAGTGCATAAACTCTTTTCTACCCTCTAGGCCAGCTGTGTTTTGAAAGGCCTTGGTATAATATTCCCAGGCTTGAGCGCTATCTAATGCTGAATATTGCCGGGCTAATTCACTATAGGTTTCCCAAAGTTTAGAATTGTCTTCAGGTTTTAAACCTGATTCCAATTCCCTCATGTATCTGACATTTTGAGCAGATAAGCTTAATGTGAACATGAAAAAAAAACATGAGACAACAATCTTCAAATACATAAAACAAAAGTCTGGCTACCTAGAAAGATAGAGATAAAAATGATTTAGCTCATCAAAGAGATAAAGGTCTGGTACAAAGAGATAAATCAAATTTTACCGACTTCTAAGTAATTCTACTTAGTGGAAATTGGTCAGAAAACTGGATTTACTTCGATTCTAATGAGAACTAGATTTGATGAAAATTGAACACTAAAACAAAAATCTCATGTTTCTCAAAAACGTATTTACCAAGAGATGGAATTTAAATCAAATAAGGACATTCCTTCTAGGGCTAAGCATTTGCTTGATCCAAACTAGTTTTTCACAAGATGTGGGGAAAATGGATTACAAGACTGATGGCTTTACTCAGAAAAAATTCAATCATCCAGAAAAGAAAATATTCATTCAACAGTTTACCGTGAATTATCAAACTGTAATGGTTTCCTATGCCAAAGCGAAAGGGGGTAGTTCAAGAGGAGGGGCAGTAGCAGGAATGGCATTGGGACTTGATGGTGTTAGTAATGAGCAACTCCAAAGTATGACAGATGAATACTATAAGGAATTCGTATCTAAGTTGGAATCAGCAGGATTCACCATCTTGACGGTGGATGAAGTTCAGAAAAATTCTCATTTCTCGGACTGGGGAAGGGTTGAAGGTGGTAAACCGATGCAAGACTTTTTAGCAACTGGCTATCTTACTACTTTACCTACAGGCTTCACACTATTAGATGGCGGAGCGGGTATGTTTAATCTTGCTGGCCAGCCAGAGTCAAATGAATTAGGAGGTGTTATTGTTGCCAGAGTTAACCTAACAGTTCCTTTTGCAGAATCTCAAAGTATAGAAGGCGGTCCGGTTGGAGGAGTGGCTAAGATCACAGCAAAAGCAGACCTTAGGGTTTCTCCTATGGAGTCGGTACCACAAAATGGAGATTTTAAAAAGCCAATAATTCTGCCTTCTGAAATCACTTTTGCATACAAGGAAAGCCTTAAATGGCAAGCCCTTTTCAAAGGAAAACTGAAGAAACCAATAGAAATAGAGGCGGTCCTGGATGAAGATACCAAGTATAAGACCACTAGTGTTGCAACAACTGGCTCTGGTTTTACAGCTAAGTATTCTACGGCCTATTCAGAAAACGCCATATTGATTGAGTGTGATCCCAAAAAGTACGAATTGGGGGTGAATCAAGCCTTATCCAGTTATCTGAATACCTCTTTGGATGAATTTTTGGGATTCATGGAATAACATCATCGAAATTTAAAAAGGAGGTTCATACGCTTTTTAAGCGTCTATTTGAACATTTGAAGATCCCTGTCTAAAGAAAAAGACCAGGGATCTTCGCTTTTATTATGAGCTATTGTTCATGATCCTTCGGAGGCCTTTTATACCAGCGGCAAGTCCCTGCTTGCTATTTTTCCTAAATTCTAATCTGATGAATTATTCTTGCCTGTGAGGGCAGGATAGTCTCAGAAGCCCTTTTTTTTAGATTGATTTTTCTATAACCCTGCAATGAACCCAAGCGATTTAAATAGCTGGAAAGGCAAACTTTCCAACCACCAACAAATAGGTGGAATCGAGACTTCCATTTTGGATAATGGTTCGGGTAAGGGTGTTCGAATTGCCTGGATTAACACCGGAACTGGGCTTAGATACAAGGTGGTTCTGGATCGAGGAATGGATATTTTAGATGCTTTTTTTGAAGAAAAAAGCCTAGCCTATATCTCGCATTTAGGAATCTCTCCGCCTCAGCCATTTTCTAATCAAGGGATTGATTGGCTAAAAACCTTTGGTGGAGGATTACTTACCACCTGCGGTCTTTCTTCCATGGGAATTCCAAATAAGTCAGATACGGGTGAACATGGACTTCATGGTCGCTATTCGAATATTCCTGCTGAGCTTTTTTCTGTAAAACAGCCAGATATACATTCTGGAGATTTGGGATTTGAACTAGTTGGGAAGATCAAGGAGACCAGCATTTTTGGTCCAAATCTGGAATCGACAAGGAAAATTTCAGGACAGCTTGGAAAAGCAGAAATATTGATTTCTGATTCTGTTCGAAATTGTGGAAATACCACAGCGCCCCTGATGCTATTATATCATATTAATGCGGGGTGGCCCCTCATCGACGAAGGAACACGTGTGGTTTGGGAGGGAGAACGCGAACCAAGGCCCACTGACGAAAATCTTTCGGCTTTTAATAAGGAATATAATTTCAAGGCTATTCCAGGACCTTTGAAAGAACATTCTGGATTTGGGGAGGACGTTGCTTTTATCAAACCAAACGGCGAGGATATGGTGAGTGCTGGTTTTGCCAATGATCATGAGGAGTTGGCACTCAAGATTGAATTTTCAAAAAAGCAGTTACCCTGGCTCATCCACTGGCAGCACCTGGGAACCAATGATTATGTATCCGCCCTAGAGCCAGCAACCAACCCACCAATAGGTCAAAAGAATGCTAAGGATCAGGGAACATTGATAGAACTGAAACCTGGACAAACCCGAAATTTTGACCTAAAGCTATCAGTCCTTTCTGGCCAGGCAGTGGCTGATTTCCGATAACTAAACTTTAACTGACAACAGATAACCCATAAAGACAAATTATGAGCCTAGCAAAAAAAGCACTAGAACAAGGAGAAGGAATTCTAAGACTCACACCAACATGGGTTCCAAGATCCTTTTGCGTTCCAGGCAGAAGAATAAAACTTCATCCAGATGACTATTATGCTCTGGGAGGAAATCGTGGTGGAATAGATGAAAGATGGTTTTCATCCACTACACCAGCACAGAATGGCCCTTTAACAAGTAAGGATGAAGGCTTGAGTCATGTGGCATATGCAGAAAACGGGGTGACTGAGCTTTTCCTTCTAAGGGATGCTATAGATGAGCTTGGTGCCCAGATTATTGGATCTCGACTTTGGGATAAGTACAGGTCCTGGCCCA
>CAZLUY010000114.1:0-1170 GCA_964562785.1 uncultured Limnohabitans sp.
CTTACTATCCGGGAATTGATTTTTTACGGCTTCTACAGTAGCCTCAAGTTTGGATGGTGCATGGGCAAAATCCCTGAAAAATTTAGTCAGTTTATTCTCTTTTATCAATTCAAGACGCTTACTCGCTCCTTCGAAAGAACTAATTGCCTCATAAAACTCACTTTTATTTACCCCTTGCTTTAATGCTACTTGCAAAGCTGCATTAACATTCATCAAATTATGCTTTCCAAAAAAGTGAACAGCTATTCTTTTACCCTCATCGGTCAATAAATATGTGGTTCCTTCTTCAATGATATGTGGATGTATTCCATAAGGTACAACATTAACATCATGAGGTATCTCAGTTTCTTTAACAAGTGCATTAAGTGTTTCATCTTCGTTGCAATACACCAATGTTCCAGCTTTACAAGACGCTTCAATAAATAACTTAAACTGTTCTAGGTAATCTTCATAAACAGGATAGGCATTTACATGATCCCAAGCAATCCCTGTTATTACACCAATATGCTGATGATAATGTAAAAATTTTGGCCTAGGATCTAATGGAGAAGAAGGATATTCATCTCCCTCTAAAAGTATGATAGCCGCTTTATCGGTAATCTTTACTGTTTCTTGACGATTTGGCGCTGTCGCACCTACTAAAAAGTCTATTGGCTTATTCCAATATTGCAAAACATGAATAAGCATAGAAGTAACTGTGGTTTTTCCATGGCTACCTCCTATAACCACCCGCTGTTTGTTTTTTGATAACTCAAAAATATATTCGGGAAAGTTATAGACTTTCAAGCCTAATTCTTTTGCCTCTACCAACTCAGGATTATCTTTTTTGGCATGCATCCCTACTATTACAGCATCTAGTTGACTGTGTATTTTTTCAGGGTACCAACCATATACTTCTGGTAACAAACCGTTAGACTCCAGTTTACTGCGCGATGGTTCAAAAATATCATCATCAGACCCTGTTGCTTCGTATCCCTTACTTTTTAATGCTATTGCCAGGTGATGCATCACACTTCCACCTATCGCTATAAAATGAACTTTCATTATCAGGCCTTCTGCTTTAGCAAATGTTAGACGTTAAATATTACTGCGACAAAATTAAGGTAAAATTTCAAAATTCTATCAAAACATCGTACTCATTGCCATGCAAAATTCATATTTTTGATTTAT
>CAZLUY010000115.1:0-2800 GCA_964562785.1 uncultured Limnohabitans sp.
AATTCAATCCCGATCGCAACTTTGAATATCAGGTTCCTGTGGCGATGGGCTGGGATATGAGACCGGCTGGTGGCACCTGGCCACAGCCTTCAGGATTCCCTTCAGAACCCGAGAAAGATCGGGTGCATTCTAACAAGTCAACCTTTACAGCCAAACTTTTGGAAGCCCAGCAATTTTCCAGAAAGTATAGGAATAGCAATGGAAATACGGTGATGATTTGCTGCTGGAATGAGTACCTGGAAGGAAACTATATCGAGCCCACAGAAGGCCATGGCTTTGACTATCTGGAAGCTATTTCCGAGGTATTTGATAAGTAAAGAAGCATCTTTGCATTTCATGGACAAACCAAAAAAAACCTACTTCAACTGGAGCAGCGGCAAGGATGCCTCACTTGCTCTTCATTATCTAAAATCTGATCCCACTATAGAAGTAGACCGGCTTTTGACTACGGTAAATGCTCATCATGACCGGGTTTCTATGCATGGCTTAAGAAGAGAGCTATTGGATAAGCAAGTTGCATCCATTGGCCTTCCCTTAAGCACTTTGGAGCTACCCGGAAATCCTAGTATGGAAGATTATGGTCGGCTGATGAAGAATAAGGTGTCTGAGCTTCAGGCTATGGGTTATCAGGATTGTGCCTTTGGAGATATTTTTCTGGAGGATCTGAGAGACTATCGAGAAAAGGAGTTAGAGGGCATTCAGTGTCATTTTCCACTTTGGAAGAAAGACACCAAGGAATTGATGCAGGACTTTATCTCACTTGGTTTCAAAGCGGTGGTCATCTGTGCAAGCGATAAGCTCTTGAGTGAGTCCTTTGTCGGCAGAGAAGTAGATCAAAGCTTTTTGGATGATCTTCCTTCGGATGTTGATCCTTGTGGAGAAAATGGGGAGTTCCACACCTTCTGTTACGATGGCCCTATTTTCTCAGAGCCAGTTGCCTTTTCTCTAGGTGAAAAACTACTCAGGAAATACCAAAGCCCTGATAAAAAGGGCGAAGAAGTGGGCTTTTGGTTTATTGACCTTCTCCCCTCTTGGGCTTAATCAAATCAGGGTTTCTGTCTTTTTGATTATCGGTTGGTATGCAGATTTGGGAATGGATAATTTTATCTATCCCAAATAGATAACATATGAAAAGATTTTTGCTGGCTTTGGCCCTTTGTGGCTCCAGCCTAATTGCCTACCCTCAAGGCACACAACTGCTTAGACAACCCACACTTAGCCAATCGGAAATTGCTTTCGTCTATGCGAATGACCTATGGAAAGTAGATCGTTCGGGAGGTGATGCGATCAGACTTACAAGTAATGAAGGCTCCGAAAGCCTCCCCCACTTTTCACCAGATGGTAAGCACATCGCTTTTACCGCACAGTACGACGGCAATACAGATGTGTACTTAATCCCTTCTGAAGGAGGTGAACCCAAAAGATTAACCTGGCATCCGGGAAATGATAATGTCACCGGTTGGACCCCTGATGGAAGTGCAGTAATCTTCTCCTCGGGTCGTGAAGGCCATGCCACCAAGGAATCCAAGTTCTTTAAGGTTCCTATGCAAGGTGGTTTGGTGGAATCCTTGATTGTTCCTAGAGCGGTAAATGGTGAGATGTCTGGCGATGGAAAGCATATGGCTTATCAGCAGATTTCCTTTTGGGACCCGGAATGGAGAAATCACCGTGGTGGACAGGCCAAACCCATTTGGATCTTGGATCTGCAAAGCTATGATCTGACCATGACTCCGCAGACGGATAATGAAAGACATACCGATCCTATTTGGCTTGGAGACAAGGTTTACTATATCTCGGAGCGTGATTATCTGGCCAATCTCTGGTCATTCGATCCAGCCTCTGGACAGGAAAAGCAAGAGACTTTCCTTAAGGATTTTGATATCAAAAGCATTGATGCAGGCGCGGATGCCATTGTCATCGAGCAAGGCGGATATCTTCATTTGTATAACCCATCAAATGGCGATCTGACTCAGTTAGAGATAAACGTTAAAGGAGATTTCAACTGGGCCAGGGAGCGATGGGTAAGTGTAAGATCAAATCAGTTGATTAATCCTCAGATTTCGCCTTCTGGCAAGAGAGCCATCTTCGAATTCAGAGGAGAGATCCTGACTTTCCCAAAGGAAAATGGAGCGGGTAGAAACATCACCAATAGTTCTACTTCAGCGGAAAGATCACCTGTTTGGTCACCTGATGGTTCCAAAATCGCCTACTTCTCGGACGCTTCTGGAGAGTATGAATTGATGATTACGGATCAGAAAGGCGCTGAAGTTCTAAAGACCATTTCTCTTCCAGACCCAAGTTTCTTCTTTAGGCCTGAATGGTCTTCTGATGGAGTGCATTTGGCATTCACGGATACGGACTACAATATTTGGGTAGTAAACACGGAATCCGGTTCTACTGAAATTGTGGAGACCAATCTATATGCCCATCCGGATAGAAGCATGAATCCGGTTTGGTCTCCTGATGGAAAATGGATCTCTTATGTGAAGCTGATGCCTAACCAGTATAAATCTGTTCATGCCTATGAAGTCGCAACCAAGCGAACAGTTCAGATTACTGATGATATGGCTGATGCCATCTCTCCTATTTGGGATGAAAGCGGGAAGTATATCTACTTTCTAGCGAGCACCAATTATGGGCTTAACACGGGCTGGCTGGATATGAGTAGCTATGACCGTCCAATTACCAGAGGACTTTATGTTGCCATTTTAGGTGCAAATGATGCTTCACCGCTGCTTCCACAAATTGATGAGGAGAGTACAGAGGAAGAAGGTGAAGAAAAGGAAAAAGAAGAAAGCTC
>CAZLUY010000116.1:0-2184 GCA_964562785.1 uncultured Limnohabitans sp.
ACCTCCGGTATTATCCCTCAGGTCTACAATAAGATTCTCAACTTTCGCTGAGGCAATTTCATCAAAAAGGTCCTTGTAGAACTTTTTGGACTTGACTTCATATTTGTTGACTCTTTTGTAATCGAATGAGGGTAAAGTGAGAATGGCACTATTTCCTTCAATCTCAAGAGAATAGAAAGCATCAAGGTCGTCGATAGAATTTACTCGTTCAGGATAGTAATTACCGAAATTTTCAAATTGCTCCTTTCTGGTGATTGCTTGAATCTGTGTCTTTTTTATGCTTCCAACATGTGTTTTGGTCTCGATCACGAAGGATTCTGGGCGTTCAATGAATAGATAATACATCCAGGTAAATCCATCATCGATAATCTTCCGTCTGTAAGTTTGAATTTCACCGTCCGAAGGAGTTGTCAAGGCAAATTCAGCGAGAATGTTAGCTGCACTTATGCCATTAATGGAGAGGATTTCATCACCCGATTTCAATTCTCTTTCTCTTGAGATATCTAGCCAAACTAAAATTCTCCCGTCGAGGATGGTAAGAGATAGCGGCATGTATTTGAACTCATTGGAAAGAAATCCTGTATGAACTTCGTCCTCCCAGGTTCCTACTGAAAAGTGCCCTTCATGGCTCAGTGTGCTCATTCTACTTATTAGTTTAAATGAGTCAAAAGCCGTTAGAGGTTTTGCTGAGACTTCAGACATAAGTTGTTCAGTCTTGGTCTTAAATTCGGGATTATAAAGCTCTAATGCGGGATTATAGGTTTCTATGGCTTCCTTTAATTGAATTAGATCTTGTTTGACTTCCTCTGGGCTATAGGTTTGTGCTTGACAGATTGAGGAGCAGAGGAGAAGGAGAGCTATCAATAGCCTTTGCATAAAGAATAGAAATAGTTGGCCTTCTTAAGATGCTAATTTTCGCATTAAGAAATGCTTTTTTTCATGGATACATCCGTTAAAGAGGTTTCCTGACTAAAGAAGCTACATGAAGGGTTAAATAATAATAGGAACAACTTGTAATAATTGAGGTATGCGAGTAGCTTTGCGCCAAATGCAGCAGAGTTGCATTTGAGTCACAAATGATATCTCCCGAATCCATAGCAATCCTTAAGGCTCATCAGCTAAAGGTTACAAAATGCAGGATAAGTGTAATTAACTTTTTCCTGGAGCATAGCGGTGCTAATTCTCAAAAGCAGATTGAGAGTGAATGTTCGGATTTTAATCGGGTAACCATTTATAGAACCTTAAATAGTCTCGTTAAAGCTGGGGTGCTTCACAAGATTCCAAATGAAAGTGGAATGGCTAATTATGCTTTGAGTCATCATACAGATACCAAAAGTAAGCGCCATGATAATCATGTTCATTTCAAGTGCCAGTCCTGTGGGAAAATTGAATGTCTTGAGGATAAAAAGATACCTCATGCAAGCGTTCCAAAGGGCTATACCCTAAATAAGGTCAATTTAATTCTGGATGGAGTCTGTGTTAACTGTGCTTGAAATGAGGGTTAGAAATTTAGTTTTGCTTTTAGGGCTATTTGTTGCCTTTCCTTCATTTTCGCAAGAAGATTGTACTAAAATAATTACAGGAAGGGTGCTGGAGCAAGGTACCAATCAGCCAATTCCTTTTGCATTAATCAAAAGCTTGCAGTCCGATTATGCGGCCGTGAGTGATATTGAAGGAAATTTCACTTTGATAGAAATATGCGAGGAGGAGCTCGATTTCGAAGTCAGTCTTCTAGGTTATAAGCCTGCCCTTCATCATCACGATTTCAAAAACCGTGATCATGTGGATAATGGACATCTGGTCTTTCTTTCTATGGATGAGAATATACTCGAAAGTGTAGTTGTAGAAGGGAATACGATTGTTGGGGATTTGGAATCTCTCTCTGTAGAAATGCTTGATAGGTTGGGTATTTCCTCAAAGACCACACAGTCCTTGGCATCAGCCATAGGTGATATTCAAGGTGTGACGTTCACTTCTGTTGGTTCCAATGTTCAACTTCCTGTGATTCATGGGCTCTACGGAAATAGAATATTGGTAATAAATAATGGCGTAAAACATGGATTCCAAAATTGGGGTACATCTCATGCTCCAGAAATAGATATTTCGAGTGCTAATAATATCTCTGTTTTAAAAGGGGCTGCTGGAGTTAGGTTTGGATCGGAAGCTCTTGGCGGGGTTGTTTTA
>CAZLUY010000117.1:0-5908 GCA_964562785.1 uncultured Limnohabitans sp.
GATATCCTCGATTCAGAAGGACTTGATCAGATTTTTTCTGAATATGGAATTACTGATGTTATCCATTTAGCTGCTGAATCTCATGTAGATAGATCTATTTCTGATCCCCTGGCCTTTGTGGCAACCAATGTCATGGGAACCGTTAATCTCTTGAATGCTGCGAAAAAGGCATGGGCCGAAGAATTAGATGAGCACTTATTCTATCATGTTTCTACTGATGAGGTTTATGGTTCACTTCATGACGATAGTTTCTTCCTAGAAACGACTCCATATGACCCAAAATCTCCTTACTCTGCTTCTAAGGCTTCTTCGGATCATTTTGTGCGGGCATATGCCAATACTTACAAAATGAAAACTGTGATTTCCAATTGTTCTAACAATTATGGTCCGAATCACTTTCCTGAAAAACTCATTCCACTTTGTATAAATAATATCAAGCACATGAAGCCACTTCCTATCTATGGGAAGGGTGAAAATGTAAGGGACTGGCTTTTTGTGAAGGATCATGCGCGAGCGATAGATACGGTTTTCCATAAGGGTAAATCAGGAGAAACTTATAACATCGGTGGATTCAATGAATGGAAGAACATTGATATAGTAAGACTTCTATGCCAAAAAATGGATGAAAAGCTAGGTCGTGAAAAGGGTACTTCAGAAAAGCTTATCACATTTGTAAAGGACCGGGCTGGTCATGATTTGCGTTATGCGATTGATGCCTCTAAAATTCAAAATGAATTGGGTTGGGAACCGAGTCTCCAATTTGAAGAGGGGATAGACCTGACCATTGATTGGTATCTGGAAAACGAAGAATGGCTAGACCACGTAACCTCCGGAGCATATCAAACCTATTACCAAAGTCATTACGAAAATTGAGCATAAAAAAAGGCTCTCCATTTGGAGAGCCTTTTTTGTTTGACTGTTCTTTATTTGAATTCTTCGAAAAGATCAATCTGAGTAGACTTCACTTTGTCCTCAAACTCTTTCCATTCTCCGTTTAAGAAAGCTTCAGTAGCGGCTATAGCTTCATCGGCTGAACTTTTCGCCTGATCGTAAAGGCGATTTTCAGTTTCACCTGGAGCCTGATAAGATGAGCCTACATATCTTCTTGGAGCAAATTGTCTTGTTCTGGTGGTAGGGAAGAGGTTTCTAACAATTCCCTGACCCTCACGAGTAGGACCGTTAAACTCTTCTCTTACTGTCTTCAAAGATTTATTTATTTCCTTGGCAGCATCGTTAAGCTCTTTAGCAGAATCTGACTCAAGGTCTTTGGTCATGCTCAACACCTTATTGATAGTCTTCTCTACCTCATCCAGCTTATAAGTAGAAGCATTAACTCTTGTAGCCAATTCTTCTAACTTGATGGTGTAATCTTGCCTTGCTCTCATGTCAGCCATATTAACCTCAATTCTTGGATCTGACAAAAGGTTGATTTCAGTAGTAGCAGAATTCTCACCCATTTCAAAGGTTACACTGTACTTGCCAGGCAAAGCTTCGCCACCGCTTCTCTCGCGGAAGTTTTTGTTGTCCTTATCCTGAGGAAATACTGTGGTTGATGCTCTATCCAGATTCCAGTATACTCTATTTACCCCTACTTTTGGAGTAGACTTAATGGTTCTGACTTGTTCACCAGCTTCATTGAAAATCTTCACTGTAACGGTGTCTTTTCCTACAGAGTCCATGTTGAGGATATAAGTTAGTCTACCGCCAAACCTTCTGTTCTCGCCAGCAAACTTACCATCAGCAGGGAAGCGCTCCCCATGTGGCTGTTGGATTTCGGCCTGATAAGCATCTGGAGAAGCTACACTTGAAAGAACCGCTTCAGGAGCTTGACCTCCATTTTGAGCATAAGCTCTCAGTGGTCTAATATCATCCAATACAAAGAATGATCGCCCGAAGGTTCCAATTACTAAGTCAGCCTCTCTTTCCTGGATAGTTAAATCGTAGGTAGAAACTGCCTTAGGATAACCGTGCTCCCACTTATTCCAAGTCTGAGCTTTATCGAAAGAAACATACAATCCGAATTCAGTTCCTAAGAATACCAGTTCAGGAACTTCAGTATCCTGCTGGATGGAAAGAGTATAACCCCAAACCTTTGAATCGTCTGCAATTCGGGTAAAGCTCTTACCAGCATTGTCAGTATGATATGCGTAGGCACTGAAGTCATTATTACGATAGTTATTCGCAATGACCCAAGCTTCGTTTACATCATATTTTGAAGCTTTTACCTGAGCCATCCATGAACCTTCAGGTAGACCGTCCAATTTCTTGGACATATTAGTCCAGGTAGCACCGCCATCAGTTGTTAATTGAAGGTTTCCGTCATCCGTACCAACCCAAATCACGTTTGGATCAATAGGACTTGGAGCGATTGATAAAATGGTGGTGTGGTTCTCAGCACCTGTAATATCAAAGGTCAATCCCCCGGTCTCTTGTTGTCTCTGCTTGGTAGAGTCATTGGTAGTGAGATCCGGAGAAATGATTTCCCATGTAGCTCCACTGTTTGTTGACTTGTGCAAAAATTGAGAACCATAGTAAACTGTATTCTCGTCATGTGGATCTTGGGCTATAGCCGCGTTCCAGTTAAATCTTAAGAATACATCCTTATCCGGATGCGTTGGTCTGATGAAACGTGTATGTCCACTCTCTTTATCGTATCTCAAAAGGTTTCCACCCTGTGACATAGTATAGCCATATCGTGAGTCGCTTGGGTGTGGTACTACGTCAAAACCATCGCCGAAGGAAACCTCCTGCCAATACGTGTTTCGAATTCCATCTCTTCTCCATATATAAGATGGGCCGACCCATGAACCATTATCCTGCATTCCTCCATATATATTGTATGGAATTTCGTTGTCCACATTCACATGGTAGAACTGACCTACAGGGATGCTCTCTGCGAAATACCAGTTCTTTCCTCCATCTCTTGAAATATTTAGGCCACCGTCGTTACCATCAATCAATAATTTAGGATCGTATGGATTGATGTACCATGCATGGTGATCCGGATGGACTCCCTGATATTGAAGGATCTGTCTGAAAGATTTCCCTCCATCTTCACTCATTCCTACCCTGGAATAAAGGGTGTATAACCTGTTTTCATTTTTAGGATCCGCATGGATTTCGAAGTAATAGAAGGGGCGATCACCAATGTCACGGCCGCTATTGATCATCGAGAAGTTTGTGCCTCCGTCTTCAGAAACATAGAGTGCATTCTTTTTGGATTCGATCAAGGCATAGACCTTATCGCTGTTGGCAGCAGAAATAGTTAATCCCATTCTTCCAAGATCTCCTTTTGGAAGACCATTGGAATCGTCAAGTCTTTTCCAGTTCTCACCGCCATCTAGTGTCATATATAGGCCTGAAGAAGGACCCCCAGATTCAAAGAAATCAGGCTGTCTTCTATGCTGCCACATATTTACAAATAGCTTGTTTGGATTATTAGGATCCATGATCATTTCACCTACCCCAGTTTTTTCATCTATATAAAGGATCTTTTTCCAAGTCTTACCTCCATCAGTAGTCTTATACAGACCTCTTTCTTCCTGCTCTCCCCATGGAGAACCGATAGCTCCAACAAATACTGTGTTTGGATCATCAGGATGAACGATGATTCTGTGGATAGCTCTTGTTTTTTCAAGACCCATAAGTTCCCAGGTTTCACCCGCATCCAGTGAACGGTAAACACCATAACCCATTGTTAGGGAGTTTCTAGGGTTTCCTTCTCCAGTTCCTACCCAGATTATATTTGGGTTTTTTTGGTAGATGGAAATGGACCCAATTGAATGAACATCCTGATCATCGAAAATTGGCTCCCAAGTGATGCCGCCTGAAGTAGACTTCCAAAGTCCTCCAGATGCAGAACCTGCATAAATGATATTTGGGTTTGAGTCGACGGCATCAATAGCTGCAATTCGGCCACTCATACCTGCTGGACCAACGCTTCTCATTTTCATGGAAGCAAAGTGATCCATATTCACCTCCTGTGCGGCTAAATCTGCCACTAAAAAGATGCTTAGAATTAAAGCTAAAGCTTTTCTCATAATTGGTTGATTTGTTTTGTAATAGTCTGGGACTTGCCCTGTAATCAAGCTGTGAAGTAAATAAAAAGGTGATCAAGAAATGCTGAAAATTATGTTAGCGGAGGATTACCGATGAAATGCATTTTAAATTTTGATAGCTGGTTTGAGTGGAGAATGGAATTGGGTTATTTTTGATCAAAATTTATAATCTATGCTATCACAATTTCTAAAGCCTGTTTTAGGGCTTTTTCTTTGTTTAGTTGTTTCCTCTCAAGCTTTCACCCAAACTGGGAGGTTCCAGCAAGCAGCTAATTACCAGATGGACGTCTCTATGGATGTAGAGCGAAATCAATATCAGGGTCATCAAAAATTGATCTATACCAATAATTCCCCTGATACACTCACTCATGTGTTTTATCACCTCTACTATAATGCTTTCCAACCTGGGAGCATGATGGATGTGAGGTCTCGCACAATCAATGATCCTGATAGAAGAGTAGGGGATAGAATCTCTAAGCTAGGCCCTGATGAGATCGGCTTTTTACGAGTTTCCTCTTTGAAAATGGATGGACAAGATGTGTCCTTCAATGAAGTTGGGACAGTTCTAGAAGTCAAATTAAACTCTCCAATTTTACCAAGTACTCAGGCTGTGTTTGAAATGGATTTTGTAGGACAAGTTCCTCTTCAAATCAGAAGATCAGGTCGGGACGGTGCAGAGGGAGTGAGATACTCCATGTCGCAGTGGTACCCAAAGATGGCCAACTATGATGAGCAAGGCTGGCATGCCAATCCTTATATCGGCCGAGAGTTTTATGGAATTTGGAGTTACTTCGATGTGAAGATCACCATCGATAAGGAGTATGTAATAGGAGGAACCGGCTACCTACAAAATCCAAATGAAATCGGTCATGGTTACGAGGATGAAGGTGTTGAAGTGCCTGCTCCTGCTGGCGATGAACTGACCTGGCATTTTGTCGCTCCACAAGTTCATGACTTTATGTGGGGTGCGGATCCTAACTATCAGCATGATAAAGTTCAAATGGAGAATGGTATTACTGTTCATCATTTCTTTATTCCAGGGCCAAAAACGTCAAGTAATTGGGAGAAGCTGAAAGAATATACTCCTAAGGCGATTTCCTACCTGTCAGAAAATTTTGGACAATATCCATACAAGCAGTTTTCAGTAGTTCAAGGTGGTGATGGTGGAATGGAATATGCCATGTCTACTTTGGTCACTGGGCAGAGAACTCTAAGAAGCCTAGTTGGGGTGATGGTTCATGAATTAGCTCATAGCTGGTATCACGGCGTATTGGGATCAAATGAGTCTCTTTACCCTTGGATGGATGAAGGATTTACAAGCTATGCTACAAGTCTTACTATGAACTCCATATATGAGGAGACTAATGACGTACATGGAGGGTCTTATAGAGGTTACTTCTCCTTGGCCAAATCTGGTCAGGAAGAGCCTATGAGCACTCACTCTGATCATTACAATACAAACTTTGCTTACGGACGTGCTGCTTACAGTAAAGGGGCTGTATTCATGGAGCAGATGGGATATATCATTGGAAAGGAAAATCGAGATGCTGGGCTATTGAGATATTTCAATACTTGGAAGTTCAAGCATCCAAACGTGAATGATGTGATCCGAGTGATGGAAAAGCAAAGTGGTATTGAATTGGATTGGTACAAGGAGTACTGGGTGAATGGAACAAAAACCATCGATTATTCCATTGAATCTGTGAATGACATGGATGAAGGTACTGAGATATTCTTGAGGAGAATAGGTTTGATGCCGATGCCTATTGACGTTGTGATCACATACAAAGACGGTACGAAGGAGCAACTGTATTTTCCTCTTCGAATTATGAGAGGGGAGAAGGCTAATG
>CAZLUY010000118.1:0-1565 GCA_964562785.1 uncultured Limnohabitans sp.
TTAGGGAATAAAGAAGGACTCCCTTTCGATTCATTGTGGTTGTTTTAGTGGACTTATCGACTATGATATTGATTTAAACTGAAAAACAACACATTTTGATTCCAAGAATTACAAATTATTTGCCTTCTTAATATAAAGCTCTAGAGCACCAGTCATACTAGGGGCATTTGGAAGCGGCGCCTCGATGTCAAGAACCATCCCTAAATCCTCAGCAGCTTTGGAAGTAGTCGGGCCGAAAGTTGCAATTCTAGTAGCTCCTTGAACAAAGTCAGGGAAATTGTGCATCAGCGATTTCAACCCTGAAGGACTGAAAAAGGCCAATATGTCATACTTCACGTCCGCAAGATCAGAAAGATCGTCTGCCAATGTATGATAGATAACCGCTTCAGTGAAATCAATATCATTTTCCGCCATGAAGTTAGGAATGTCATTCTTCCTAATATCCGAGCATGGGAAAAGATACTTCTCAGATTTATGCTTTTTGAAGTAATCAAAAAGATCCTGAGCAGTCTTGTGACCGACAAATAGCTTTCTCTTTCTGATTACAATGTACTTCTGAAGGTAATGTGCAGTCTGATCTGAAATACAAAAGTACTTCATGTCCGCAGTCATCTCGATCTTAAACTCCTTGCAAATAGCAAAGAAATGATCGATGGCATTTCTGGAAGTAAAGATTACTGCCGTATGCTTAAGGATGTCAATCTTCTGCTTTCTAAATTCTTTTGCCGGTACAGGTTCAACCCGAATAAACTGTCTAAAATCTATTTTGAGGTTGTACTTTTCAGCAAGTTGAATGTATGGCGATTTCGGGTTGGAAGGTTTTGGCTGAGAAACAAGAATACTCTTCACAGGCTTAAGCCTATCTTTACTCGCAATGCTCATTAGATCAGTAGTTGTTTAGCTTCTGTTAAAATTGCCCCCAATTCAAGATCATTTTTACTAGGATCAGAAAGGGTACCATTTCTGCGATGCAAAGGTAAGTAAATAAATGATATTTCTTAAGGCTAAATCTATTAACCATAATCAGAAGTAAGGCAGTGGTACCAAGTAGGTAAAACCAGAATATTCCTTGTAGAAGAATATCTAATGCATCGGCAACTCTTGCATAATCATTAGAGAGAAAATAGGCTATAGCAATAAGTGAAACAGCACATGAAACTGCCAACACTCTTAGGAGATAAAAATAATGTGCAAAAGCAATTTTAGCGATGTCAAAAAGGAAGGCAATCATACGAATCAGAAGAAACTTCGCGATGCTGATGATAAAAATCGAAAGGCCCAAGATCATCCAAAGCGACGTCAGATTCCAAAAACCAAAACCTATCCATTTTTCTGTCCAAGCTTCTCGAAAAACTGCCAGAGTAACCATTCCTATCATCCCTAAGGAAAGGCTGAACAGCATCAGGTAAAGCAAACTATCAAGCGAAAAAAACTTTTGCAGTGATCCTGATTGAGAGAAATCTTCAGCATTTAATAAAGAGATGGGTCGAGTAAGAGTTGCGAATAAAAATGGATACGCAATCCGATAAAGTGCCATAAGTAGGAGTGTACCCAGCAGACCAACA
>CAZLUY010000119.1:0-1964 GCA_964562785.1 uncultured Limnohabitans sp.
GAAGCTCTAAGGCAATATTTTCTCGCTTATCGATGACCTCAAAATACAAATTCGTCTTACCCGGATTCTTTAGAGAAAGGTCGTGAATGTCCTCCATTAGGTCATAGGACAAATCATCCAGATCAATGATTATTCTGATGCCTTTTAGCATCATATCTTTCACTTCACTGAGTAAATTAATTTTAGAAATCTTGAATTCATATTCGTTTTCTTTCCATCGGTTCTGCTGCACTTTACCTTGAATGTACAGGAACCAACCAGTCATGAAGAACTCTTTGAATTTGATATAATCCTCACCGAACAAGAAGAATGTGTGGGAACCCGCGTAATCTTCCATGGTGAGTGTTCCAAACGGTTTCCCATTTTTGGTGGTCCGATGAGCAAATGAAGCCACCGATCCAGCTAGTCTCAATTCACCTCTTTCCTTGAGTGCAGCTGCATCAGATAAACTAGGCATTGAGGCATTCGTGAAATGGTCGATTTCCAGTTTGTACTGATCTAAAGGATGTCCGGAGATATAAAGCCCAACCACTTCCTTTTCAATATTCAATTGTTGAAGTTGAGAGAAAGGCTCCATGTCTGGAATAGCTGGAAGTGGCACCTCCATTCCTCCAGATTCCCCACCAAATAAACTCACCTGGGAAGACTCTTCTTCTGCTTTTACTTTTTGAGCATATTTCACCGCTTTCTCTATGAGTGTGGCCTCACCTTCAAGAGATTCCAAATATTGTCTTCTGTGATACTCTGGGAAACAATCGAAAGCTCCAGCCATGGCCAGTGCTTCCATAGTTTTTTTATTTAGAGCCTTGGAATCCACTCGCTTCGCAAATTCAAAGATGTTCTTGAATGGCCCATTCTTTTCCCGCTCTTCAATCATGGAGCTTACCGCTGCTGAGCCAGCACCCTTAATTGCGGCCATTCCGAATCGAATTTCTCCTTCTTTATTTACTGTGAATTGATTGTTCGATTCATTTACATCAGGACCTAATACCGGAATATTTGACCTTTTACACTCCTCCATGAAAAAGGTAACCTGAGTAATGTCATTCATATTATTTGAAAGCACCGAAGCCAAGTATTCTGCTGGATAATGCGCTTTCAGATAAGCCGTTTGATAAGCCACCCAGGCATAGCAAGTTGAGTGGGATTTATTGAAGGCATAGGATGCAAAAGCCTCCCAGTCTACCCAAATCTTTTCCAAAACCTTTGGATCATGTCCTTTTGCACTAGCCTGCTCAATGAACTTAGGCTTCATTTTATCCAGCACATCCTTTTGCTTTTTACCCATGGCCTTACGAAGGACATCAGCCTCACCTTTGGTGAAATCAGCAAGCTTTTGTGAGAGAAGCATTACCTGCTCCTGATAGACTGTAATCCCGTAGGTCTCCTCGAGATATTCCTTCATATCCTCGAGATCGTAGCTGATATCTTTCCTACCGTGTTTTCGATCAATGAATTCTGGGATGTAAGCTAGCGGCCCTGGACGGTAAAGGGCATTCATAGCTATTAGATCCGCAAAAGCAGTCGGTTTCAGCTCACGCATGTACTTCTGCATCCCAGCCGATTCATATTGGAATATTCCAACAGTCTCACCCCTCTGGAAAAGCTCATAAGTTTCTTTGTCATCAATTGGGAAAGCATCGGGATCAAGATCGATTCCGTGTCTTTCCTTCACGATCTTACAAGCGTCTTTTATCAGGGTAAGAGTCTTTAGCCCAAGAAAATCCATTTTCAACAGGCCAGCTGATTCCACAACTGAGTTGTCAAATTGGGTGCAGACCATATCCGAATCTTTGGCTAATGCCACAGGAACAAAATTGGTGATGTCATCAGGTGTGATGATTACGCCACAGGCATGGATTCCAGTATTCCTAACCGAACCTTCGAGAACAGTGGCTTGATTAACTGTCTTGGCAGATTCATCAGCACCCTTTGAAATCTTGATAAGCTCCTCGGCTTTTTGG
>CAZLUY010000120.1:0-4277 GCA_964562785.1 uncultured Limnohabitans sp.
TTCTTCATCAATTCTTCCCTCGAAAAGCATCTCCTTGAGCTGCATCTTTGCGGACTCAAAATCACTTGCTTTCTCTAAAACCTCGTGGATTAAGAGTCCAAGGTTTCTCTGTTCTCGTCCCGCTAATCCCTCTTCTGAAAAATCCCAAGCAAACTGTCTCGTTTTCAACTTCTTTCTCCAATCTCCTGATTTCCAGCGTAGACCAACAAGGGATTCTTTTTCTGTAATTTCCTCCTTTTCATTTTCTACCCATTCTCCAAAAGTGAACTTCAGGCTTTCTTCATCCCAATTCCCATTTTGTCCCAGC
The DNA here is from genome assembly GCA_964562785.1 of uncultured Limnohabitans sp. GTDB lineage: Bacteria > Bacteroidota > Bacteroidia > Cytophagales > Cyclobacteriaceae > Algoriphagus. The sequence continues at coordinate 308 of CAZLUY010000120.1, forward strand.
TCTACAGTATTTAGACAAGAGGAAAAGTAGTTGAAGAGTAGGTTTCCAGTTTGATTGTGATCAGATTCGCCTTTTTTATTTCTGGAAAAAGTGGAATACGCATGAATTACCTCTTCCGCCCTTGTGAAGGCCACATAAAGCATATTCAGACTATCCAGATAGGCAAGCTTTACTTCTTCAGAATAAATATCCTTAAAGGCTGAATCTGCCAGTTTCGATCCATGAGAAATGGGTAAAACAGTTTGCAGGGCCTCAGAGACCTGATATTTGCTCCATAAAACTGGAGCTTGTTTTCCACTTTTTACAATTCTCCAATCCAGAAAAGGCATGACAACCACTTTGAATTGCAAGCCTTTGGATTTATGGATTGTCAAAATCCTTATGGCATTATGATCCTCTGGAATTTTAACTGTTCTCTTTGAGGAATTAAGCTCCCACCAATCCAGGAATCCTTGAAGATCTGCTCTGTTTTTGCTCACAAAGTCATAAACCGCCTCCTTCAATCCACTGATATAAGCAAGGTCGGTATCCTTGTCAAAGAAGTCCAAAAAGGAAATAACCTCCTCCAAAAGCTCCATAAGGGGATATTGAAGCCATTGTCCCATTGAGGAATGAAATAGATCCTGTTTCTCCTTTAGAACTTCTGAGACTCTGTCTTTTGAGAACAATTCATGGTCGTATGACAAATCGTGAATCTGGACATAATAAAACCACATGGTTTTGAGCGGTACGAGATCTGCTGGATTACTTAGATATTGAAGTGCGGCTATTATGGCTTTAACGGCGGCCGATTTAGTCAGGAAAAGAGAGTCTTCTGACAAGACGTCAAATCGATAATCCGAATCTGGATTCTCCTGATCCGTCTCAATCAATTTATCAGCAACTTCCGCCCCTTGATGATTCGTCCTAACCAAAAAAGCTATGTCTCTAGGCTCATAGCCTCGGTCCTGTAAGTCACGTACCAGCTTAGGTAATTCGTCCAAAATAGACGAATCATCATCCTCTTCCTCATCTTGCTCTCCCCAACTCCTACTGGCCTTTTCGGTAAATGATAACTCAATTCTACCCTTAAAATTAGATTGGTTTTTATTCTTCGGAATTTCCTGTTCAACTTTAGCAAAAGCCCTTTGAAGGATATTCTCAGGGTCGATCTTAAACTTAGCCTCCATCCCCGCTTCAATCAGTGAACCTAGCTCTGAGAAGATTAGATTATTGAAATGGATGATGTTTGAAAGGCTTCTCCAATTGGTCTTAAGGTTTTTAATCTCCTGATATTCCTTATGAATTTGCTGCTCTACTTCAGATAGCAACAATTCCAGTCTACCGCCTCTCCAACGATAAATGGACTGCTTCACATCCCCAACAATAAGGTTGGTGTGCCCATTTGCTAAAGAATTCTCCAACAATGGCTTAAAACTAGACCACTGAAAGTCAGAAGTATCCTGAAACTCGTCAATGAGATAATTCTGGTATTGATTTCCGATCTTCTCATAGATAAAAGGAGCCTCAGAGTCCTCCGTTATTTTCTTGAGAAAATCATTTACATCTGATATGAGTAGAATTCCATCCTCTGATTTCAGCTCTCTCAGTTCATGAATAAGATTCCTGAATACCCCAAAAGCATTCAGGTTTTTACTAAGCGCATTAAGTGTATTGGCTCTCGTAGAAAGCTCGGGAAGCTTTAGAATCAAATCCATCAAACCTGCTTCCGCCGCCTCTTCAATGGATTGTCTTTGAGAACTATTTGCATTTGACCAAAAACCAAGGTCTGGAATCTTGAGGGCTTGGGCCTCTGTTAAACCGGGACTGATCTCTTTTTCGTCTCCGAGCTTTTCAAAACGATGGACAAAACTTCTACTGCTTCCTTTAAAGTCAGACCATTCCAAACCAAATCCCTCTCGGATTTCATTCGCCTCCTTCTTGACCTGATTCGCTTCTGCGATTAAGGTGGCCCTCTGCTGACGAACAACTTTTGAGAATCCTTCCAGAAATTCTGAATCTCCTATCGTTTGAGAAAAAAGCTCTTGATGGCTTTTAAAGCTCTCCTTAAAAATCTCTTGCCCTAGCTCCTTCAGCGCAGATCGTATATCCCATGATTTCTCACTTTCAATTTGCTCGGTAGCATATTCTGTAAGCCATTTCCTCAAGGTCTTATCTTCGGAAACCAGATCTACCACTCGATCCACAAGTCGATCCAGAATGGCCTCCTGATCCATCTCAACCTCGAATTTTGCATCGAGATCCATCTCTCTTGCGAAGGATCTTATTACTTTTTGAAAGAAGGAATCAATGGTGCTTACTGCGAAATAACCATAGCCATGGAGAATATCTAGCAAGGTATTTCTGGCTGAAGCCTTCAACTGATCTTCGTCCAATTGAAGTGCTTCCATAAGCTGCTGGTCCAGAAATTCATCTGGCTTAACTTCATTACTCAGCCGCAACAAAAACTCAAGAATTCGCTCCTTCATTTCCTGTGTGGCCTTATTCGTAAAGGTCACTGCAAGAATCTGCCTAAAGGCACCTTTAGACTTTAATGCAAGTTTCAAATACTCCAGTGTAAGGGTATAAGTCTTACCCGAACCTGCCGAAGATTTGTATATAATGAAGGATTTTGTACTCATGAGATTTACCTTCCTCGAAGGTAGTCAAGAAGACTTAGTTTAGATTAACCACAGGAATAAAATGACACGGATTGTCTATCTGTATTCAAACTCTTTCCCTGATCCAGTTCAGTATCAAATCAAGTACTCTATCCCTCTCCAAATCATTAAGCAGTTCATGATAACCTCCCTCAATTAAATGTAAGGTCTTATCTGTTGACGGAGCGATCTCATATAAATTCTCAGAGCCTTTTGGATTAGTCAAACCGTCCTCCGTTCCATGAATAATGAGTACTGAATCAGAAAAATCACTCATTTTGGCCTGAATAAACCGGGTTATTTGGAGCAACTCATAGCCAGTCCTAGCGGGAATTGCTTTTGTGTAGACCAAAGGATCATTAAGGTATTTATCTACCTCTTCCTGAATCCTGGAAATTTTTGATGCATCCAACTTCAGTACTTTCATCCTTGGAAAGAGACTAGCAATAATTCTAGCAGAAGCAATAAGAAGTGATGAGGTTCCTTCAGCCTCCTTAATCGCTGGTGAGCTGAGAATCACTCCTTTGGCCTCAGGCTGGTATTCTAGCACATAGGCAGCGACCAATCCTCCTCCCATGCTATGACCATATATAAAACTCGGAAGTCCAGGGATACAATCTTTCACCTTCCCAAAAAGAGCATCAATATCTTTCAAATAGTCTCTGAATGAATGAAAAAATGCATCGGGTTTTTTGAGAGACGACTTGCCATGCCCTCTCCCGTCGAATGTGAAAACGGCTATATCCATTTCTACTAGGGAAGAAACCAGCTTTTCATACCGACTACTATGTTCACCAAGTCCATGGACAAGCAAAAGACTGGCCTGAGGTTTCACTGGCATCCAAGCCTGGAGATATAGTTTCAAGCCGTCGTGACTGGTATAGCTAGTTTCAAGATGTTTCATTTTGGAAATTAGGAAAAAGGAGAAAAACAGGTTTATCTTATACTTTTCTTTTTAACCCCAATCTAATCATGAAAACCCAATTTCGTCACCTGATTTTTCCCTTTGTATTTGTCCTGATATCCACCTTTAGTCATGGACAAGTCTTACATGAGCATTCTTCCCTTTCTTCAGAGAGGTTAGCCCGATATGACTCCTTTTTGCAAAAGGAAGTAGATGAAGGTCGATTGGCTGGAGCAGTAACTCTCCTTTATCAAAACGGAGAAAAAGCACATGAAAAGGCGATTGGCTACGCTGATATCGATAGTAAATCTCCTATGGGGATGGATCAAATTTTCTTCATTCAATCCATGACAAAGCCGATAATCACCACTGCTTTCATGATGCTGTATGAAGAAGGACATTTTATGCTAAATGACCCACTTCATAA